>JABUEZ010000085.1 GCA_013314795.1 Candidatus Profundicultor aquiphilus
TCGTTACGTTCTTCTCCTTTACCCAACTCGATAAACTGATCCAGGTTAATCTTGCGCGCCAAATAGGCCAGGCACTCCTCACTAGCCCATTTCGACTTCATAAGGGACAGCCAGCTCCGGGGCTTATCATAGTTATGAAAAAGGTAGTCGGCAATGAAAAGACCGACTACCCTATCTCCTAACCACTCCAGCTTATCGTTACAGGGCCCTTCCTTCCCTTCCAGAGCAGACTTATGACGCAGTGCCAAAACTAATAACTCACCGTTCTTAAAACCATACCCAATGATTTCCTCTAACTTACAGAAATCCCTTTCGGGCAAAGCCATCGAGATTCAAAATCAACCAATCTTGGATTCGATGTACTCCACAGCTTCACCGACAGTGGTAATCTTTTCGGCATCTTCATCAGGAATTTCAATATCAAATTCTTCCTCAAAGGCCATGATGAGTTCTACGATGTCCAGAGAATCGGCTCCCAGATCATCAATAAACGAAGCATCCGGCGTGACTTCTTCTTCATCAATCCCTAATTGATCCACAATGATTTCCTTCACTTTGGAGAAAACATCCATTGTACACACCCCCTAAAGATATTTAAATCATTAAGAGACCACCGTTAATGTGAATAGTTTGACCGGTAATATACCCAGCTCCCTTTGAAGCCAAAAAGGAAACCAGCTGTGCCACCTCTTCAGGCTCACCCCACCTTTTCATGGGAACCTGATTAAGCCACAACTCCCGAACCTGCTCAGGCAATTTGCGAGTCATCTCAGTATCGATAAATCCCGGAGCAATAGCATTCACGGTAATACCAAGATGAGCCACTTCCCGAGCCAAAGACTTGGTAAACCCCAAAACGGCTGCCTTGGCTGTTGCATAATTCACCTGTCCCATATTACCCATGACACCGACCACGGAAGAGATATTGATGATTCTCCCATACCTCTTTTTCATCATGTGACGCAGTACTTCTTTAGTGCAATTATAGGTCCCCTGAATACAAACATCCAGAACCATCTTCCAGTCATCGTCTTTCATGCGCACAAATAGACCATCCCGGGTCACACCGGCATTGTTGACCAGAATGTCGATTTGTCCCCACTTCTCAACGATATCCTCTACCGCCTCCCGAATCTTCTCTCTATCCACCACCGAAGCAATATAACCAACAGCTTCAATTTTTTCTCCACGCAGTACCTCAACTACCCTCTCCATCTCCTCCGGAGAGATAATATCATTGATAGCCACCCGAATACCACTCCGCCCCAAAACTCTGGCAATGGCCAGACCAATCCCTCTGGCCGCACCGGTTACCAAAGCAACCTGACTCTGACTTTCACCAACCATCTACTCCAACCGCCTCTCTCAGAAAAGATTGCACGGCCTTTAACGAGCCTGTATTAAAAGCACGAACAGCGGGGTATTCCCGCTCAAAGAGCTTACTCAACACCATACCCGGTCCCACTTCCACCACGTTTCTTATGCCGCTATTATAAAGAAGATCCATAATTTCTTTCCACCTTACCGGAGCCGTCATCTGTTGAATTAAAAGGCGTTTGATCTCCTCGGGATTTTCGACATAGGACGCCGTCACGTTGCTAATATAGGGATAACGGGGTTTCTTGAACCGCACCTTTTCCAGGAAAGAACCAAATCTCTCTGCTGCTTCCTGCATGTAACTGGAATGAAAAGGGGCACTGACTCGAAGTTCTACAGCCTTCTTTCCTCCGTACTCTTTCACTTTCTCCAGAACCCCTCCCACAATCGCCTTACGTAATGATAACACAAACTGCTCTGAAGAATTGATATTGGCAATCTCTACGTTCTCTCCTTCACGGCGAAAGAAAGCAACGATCTCTTCAACCTGGGCCATCGGAAGACCTATAACCGCCACCATGGTACCCGTTCCTTCGGGCATCGCTTCCTGCATGAGTTCTCCCCTTTTCCGTACCAGAAAAATTGCCTCCTCGAAGTCAATACTCTCTGCCGCGCAAAGGGCCGAGTACTCACCCAAACTATGTCCCGCTACCGCAGCCACGGAAACACAAGCCCCCCGACGCTGTAAGAAGCGGAAAAGGAGCATGCTAACCGCTAAGATAGCCGGTTGAGCGTTAAAAGTCAAGCTCAATTCCTCTTCCGGACCTTCCAAGACGAGTTTTAAGAGATCGCATCCACAAATTTGATTAACACGCTCAAAAAGGACGTCAATTTCTGGCCCGAGAAGACTTTTCCATTCCTCAAGCATTCCTACTTTTTGTGATCCCTGCCCGGGAAAAAGAAAAACCCAGTTCATCCTTCCCCCACCAAAGTCTTCAAACCAGAGATAGTGGATTTAAATTCAGACATAATCTCCGCAACCACTTCCCGGACTGATTTAATTTCCTGAATGAGACCCGCCACCTGTCCACACATCACCGAACCCTCTTCCACATCGCCACACACTGCGGCTCTGAGCTTTCCCACTCCCAAAGCTTCAATTTCTTCTTTGCAAGCACCATGGAATTCGAGTTCTTCAAACTTGCGCGTCAGGCGATTCTTCAAACAGCGTACCGGATGCCCGGTGGTTACCCCGGTAACCACTGTAGAACGATCCCCTGCCTTGAGAATTGCTTCTTTATATGCCGGATGTACGTCACATTCGGTAGTACAGATAAACCGAGTTCCAATCTGCACCCCTTCTGCTCCCAGGGCAAAACAGGCGGCCATACCTCTTCCATCCCCGATACCACCCGCGGCGATGACGGGAATATCCACAGCGTCGACGACCTGGGGAATAAGACACATGGTGGTCACTTCACCCACATGACCACCCGATTCCATCCCCTCTGCAATAATCGCTTGAATCCCATGCCGCAAAAGTCGCTTGGCCAAAGCCACGGAAGCTACAACGGGAATGGTTAAAATACCCAGGGAAGCGAATTCTTCGACCAGCGATCCAGGGTTTCCTGCACCGGTGGTTACCACCGGTACTTTTTCTTCTTTAACCACCCGAATCTGTTCCTCGATGGCCGGGGAAAGAAGCATAAGATTTACCCCGAAGGGTTTGGTGGTCGCCGACTTGACCAGACGAATTTCCTCTCGCAGTTGTTTTCCATCCATGCCCCCTGCACCAATAATCCCCAAACCTCCAGCCTCGGAAACCGCGGTAACAAGAGGCGCTGTGGCTACCCACGCCATTCCTCCCTGCAAAATGGGATAAGTAATGCCTAAAAGTCGGGTAAGTCTATTCTCCATCCTTACACCTCTTTACTTCTCAAACCCCAATTTGGAAAGGCGTTCCCTGATTTTATGCAGTATTCCTTTTTCAACCAGCTCACGCGCTCGGAAGATTGCGCTCCGTATATCTCGTGCCTTTGACTTTCCATGGCAAACCAAACAAATTCCTTCTACACCAAGGAGTGGTGCTCCCCCGTACTCACTCCGATCTAACTTCCGCCAGAACATACCAAGCCTTTCCTGGAGATATGGCTCCTGAAACTCACGAGCAAGGGAAGAGGCAATAAACTCAATCAATCCCTCTCCAAACTTGAGCAGAGCATTACCGGTAAATCCATCACAGACCACCACATCAACTTTCCCATCCACAATATTTTGTCCTTCCACGTTTCCTACAAATTCAAAGTTCAAAAGGTTTCGTCTCTCTTTAAAAAGCTGATACGCAGCCTTTGTTAACTCGTTGCCTTTCCCCTCTTCTTCACCGATACTTAAAATCCCCACCCGGGGGGAAGGAATATCCAGGACAATTTTGGCATATTCTGCTCCCATAATCCCAAAGTGGAGAATGTGTTTTGGCTTACAATCGACGTTGGCACCTACATCCAGAAGAACAGTGTAAGATTGAACATTCGGGATCAGCGCGGTAATTGCTGGCCTCTCGATCTCGGCAAGCCCTCCCAAGCTCAACCAGGCTGAGGCCATCACCGCACCACTGTTACCCGCCGAGATGAATGCATCAACCTCCCCACGGGCTAAAAGCTTGACGCCCCGGCAAATCGTGGCATCCGGTTTTTTACGCACTGCGTCAGCCGGGTGCTCATACATTTCAATGACCTGCGAGGCATCCTCAATGGGGAAATCCTGCTCGCGCATACCAAGCTCTTCGTAAAGCGGAAGCAATTTTTCCCGTGAACCCACGACCACCAGCACATAATCAGGGCTCAGAGCGCTTTTTATACCCTGCAGGATTTCCCGAGGCGCAAAATCCCCACCCCACGCATCCACAGCGATTTTCATAGATTGCCCCCGGTTACTTTTCGACCTTCAAAACCTGTCTTCCCTGATAATAGCCACATTCCGGACAAATGCGGTGAGGCAACTTCGGTAGATGACAATGAGGGCACTCAGAGAGCTTTGGTGCTTTGATTACCCAGTGGGTTCTCCTTTTATTTCTTCTGCAACGTGATGTTTTATTTGTAAGATTTGCCATTGTTCGGTACCTCCTCCATTTCTTCTCAAGCCCGAAAAGATTGTAAGATAGTATAAAATAAATTCATTGTTATTGCAAACTCCCCACCTACAGAGATTTCCAGGTTTTTAAAACGGCCAGTCGAGGGTCAACCTCACCCACTTCGCAACCGCATTGTACTTCGTTACGATTCGCCCCACACACCGGGCATATTCCCAGACACTCTGGCCGACAAAGGGGTTTCATGGGGAGATTGATGAGAATGAGTTCCTCCAGATCTTTGGTGATATCCACATAGTTATCATGCTCACAAAAGTACTTGATTTCGTCGGTTTCTTCCGCCTCAGCCTCAAGGTCAGAAGGACGGTTCAGGCGATCCACATTACGCAATTCCAGCTTAAAGTCCACGTTCATGGGATAGAGAAAAGGCTCCAGGCAACGTGAACAGTCCAAAACAAGGACTGTGATGAGCGTTCCCTCTACCAGAATCTCCGAACCACAGTTGGTGAGACGGACCTCAACCGTAATCGGTTGGGCAAAAAGAATTTTCTCTCCCTCCCACCGCAACTCGCCAGGACTGTCCCTGAGTACATCTTTAAAAGTACTCCCAACGTTTTTCTTTACCTCTCCAAGATAGAGTTGCACCACGCTCACCTCTTTTGCTGAACAATCCTCCAGGTATCCCGAGCAATCATCAATTCTTCATTGGTCGGAATGAGCATAATTTTAACCTTCGATTCTTCACTATTTAAAAAGGCTTCTTTCCTTCGCGCTTTGTTACGTTCTTCATCAATCAGGATACCCAGGTGTTCCAGGCCTTTACAGATTGAATACCTGATAAATGAGGAGTTTTCCCCGATTCCTGCGGTAAACACCAATCCATCCAGACCACCCAGAATGGCATAATAGGCGCCGATGTACTTCTTGGCCCGGTAGGCGATAATCTCCAGCGTTAAACGGGCCCGGTGATTGGAAGGAGCAGCCTCTTCGATGTCTCGCGTGTCACTACTCACCCCGGAAATCCCCAGGACACCACTTCGCTTATTCAGAATCTCTTCCACCTGTTTGGCCGAAAGACCCTCCTTTTCCATCAAAAAGAAAATAATGGCAGGATCAATATCACCGGAACGGGTTCCCATCACCAGTCCTTCCAGAGGAGTAAAACCCATGGAGGTATCAATCGATTTTCCACCTTTGACGGCAGCAAAGCTGACTCCACTCCCCATATGGCAGGTAATGAGTTTCAATTCTTCCAGATTTTTCCCCATCATTTTGGCCGCCCGCTCGGCCACATAGCGGTGAGAAGTACCGTGAAAACCATACCGCCGTACCCGATACTTCTCATAGTATTCGTAGGGAATAGCATAAATGTATGCCCATTCAGGTATAGTCCCATGAAAAGCAGTATCAAAAACCGCCACCTGAGGAACCCCTGGCATCAAAGATTGGCAGGCTTCTATCCCCAAAATATTGGGGGGATTATGGAGAGGAGCAAGGTCCGCGCATTCTTTAATGGTCTTAAGGACTACCTCATCGATGAGCACCGAGTCAACAAATCTTTCCCCTCCATGGACCACCCGATGGCCCACCGCCTGAATCTCTGAGACATTCTTCAGAACCCCGGTCTCCCCTGTGGTTAAGACTTTAATGATCCATTCCAGAGCCACACGATGATTGGGCACCGTTCCTGCTTCAGTAAAGACTTGTTCTGCAACCCTGTGCTCCAACCGCGAACCAGAGATCCCAATCCGTTCCACCAATCCCCTGGCCAGCACTCGATACGTATCTTCACCGTCCATGGCAAAAAGTTGATACTTCACCGTTGAACTTCCGCAATTCACCACCAGCACATTCAATGGACTCATCTCCTTCGGGCATGAGTTTCAATTAACCTAAAACCTGGCTCTGTAAAACGGTCACGGCAATTTGATCCCGGATATCCTCAGCCTTACATCCTCTTGACAGGTCGTTGACCGGCTTTGCCACTCCCTGCAGAATAGGACCGATAGCTGTTCCCTTTCCCAGACGCTCGGTCAGCTTATAACAAATATTGCCAGCATTGAGATCAGGGAAAATGAGAACGTTAGCCTTTCCTGCCACCTGACTCCCTGGAGATTTCTTTTGGGCCACCTGGGGCACCAGGGCCGCATCACCCTGAAGTTCTCCATCAAGAAGGAGTTTGGGGTCAAGAGAATGGGCAATCTCGGTAGCCTGGATAACTTTATCAACCAGCTCGTGCTTTGCACTTCCCTTGGTGGAAAAAGAAAGCATCGCCACCCTCGGCTCAGTTCCTACCAACAAGCGCCAGGTTCTGGCAGTGGTGATGGCAATATGTGCCAGCTCCTCGGCATTGGGATTTGGATTGAGCCCACAATCGGCATAGAGAAAAACCCCATTTTCACCATAAGGACAATCCGGAAACGCCATCAAAAAACAACTGGAGGCTAGTTTAATTCCCGGAGCAGTTTTGATAATTTGCAGTGCCGGCCGGATCACATCCGGGGTAGTCAATACCGCTCCTCCCACCACTCCATCCACGTCGCCATGGTAAAGCATCATACACGCATAGTACATCGCACTTTTTTCAAGAATTTCTTCGGCCTGTTCTCTGGTAAGACCCTTGGAACTTCTCAACGCATACAGTGACTCCACATATTGCTTCCGTTTTGGGTCACTCAGTGGGTTTACAATGGCCACATGGCTAAGGTCAACACCAAGAGATTGGGCCCTCTTTCGGATCGCCTCCTCATCACCGAGCAAAATCACAGAAGCAATCCGTTCATCCGCAGCCAGTTGAGCTGCCTTCAAGACCCGCTCATCGCCGCTTTCAGGAAGCACAACCGTTCTGTGTAAAGCCTTCGCTTTTTCTCTTATTTTTTCCAAAATGTCCATATCCCGAGACTCCTTTCTTTTCCGGACTAAAAAGAAATATCATTAAACTTTTCTCGCAATTTTTCTTCTACAACCGCAGGTACCAGCTCTCTCACACACCCTTTGAACCGGGCAATCTCCTTAACCACTGTGGAGTTTAAATACGAGTATTCTGCGCTGGTGGGAAGAAATATCGTCTCGATTTCGGGGGCCATTTTCCGGTTTACCAGAGCAATCTGGGTCGCATATTCGTAATCAGAAATAGCCCTCAACCCTCGAACGATCACTCGACAACCCCTCTCCCGGGCAAATTTTACCAGTAACCCGTCAAAGACAGCCACTTCCACATTGGAAAAATTTTTCACGGTCTCCCGGATCATGGCTTCCCGCTCTTCAATCGAGAAAAGAGGAACTTTCTGGGGATTCCTTAAAATAGCAACAATGAGCTTATCAAAGAGTTTTCTTCCCCGCTCAATCACGTCAAGATGTCCGTTGGTAATGGGATCGAAACTCCCCGGATACACGGCCACAAACATTGCCTGTTGCTCCTTTTTATTCGAAATTTCTCCTGAGATACCCAAAGAATATTATACTCTCTCCGTATTTTCTCAAATCTTCTTCCCGGAAACAAGGAAAATTCAGGAAAGGACTTTGGTTTTCTGGGTACCGAATGATCAGCAATGAATCTTGAAAAAAATTTTTCAGCCGGACTATTCTCTCAAGCACTCGAGAACAATCAACGGCAAAAGGTGGATCGAAAAAGACCACTTCCGGTCTTTCCAAATACCGGGGAAGATAGTGCAAACGTAAAAAGTCAAGGCATAAAATTTTTCCTCTGTCCTCCATTCCACAGGCAATAAGATTTCTCCTCAAGAG
>JABUEZ010000086.1 GCA_013314795.1 Candidatus Profundicultor aquiphilus
TATCGAAGTGATGTTTTCCATCATTCTGAGAGAGTTTGATCGCAAAGAACAGAGTTATTACGGTCGGTTTGGTTCGGGGTTTGAGAATGGCCCCTGTGGTCTCATTATTAACGGGGTAGTGTAAGGAGGCTGAAAATGGGTAGCGAGTTCTATGGTCTTGAAATTGCCAAGAAAACCTTGCAAGCACAGCAGTTGGCGATGAATATTTCCGGCCATAACATTGCCAATTCAAACACCGTTGGATATACTCGACAGGTTCCCAAATTTACCCAGCAAACCTCCACTCCTGTGGGTCTTTTCACGCTTCCGTACATTAAGAACATCAGTAGCGGAGTCGTGCTGGAAGAAGTACAGCGCATTCGAGATCGGTATCTTGACCTTCAGATCCGGCAGGAATCGCGCCGAGGGGCCTATTGGGAGAGTATGAGTAAGGGGCTGGAGCAAATTGAACTCATTTTTGGGGAACCAGGTGAAAGTGGTCTCTCCGGTGTTTTTGACAGCTTCTGGAATAGCTGGCAGGAACTGGCGGCAAACCCTGAATCTTCGGCGGCAAGAGTCCTGGTTTCTGAAACGGCCGATCGTTTGGCCCATGCTTTTAACGATACTTACAGGCGTCTGGTAACTCAGCAGGATCAGCTCAACGAGGAAATTGCCATCAAAGTTGCCGAGGTTAACAATTATCTCCAGCAAATTTATGACATCAACCATCAAATTGCTCGACTCGGTGCTGGTGGAGGGAATATTAATGACTATCGCGACCAGCTTGACGTTCTGGTTGATAAACTTTCTCAGATTCTGAGTGTCCAGATCAAGGATAACGATAACGGAACCTATACGCTGGTGTTGCAGGGTCAGATTCTGGTCAATAGCGAAACCAAAAATGGACTCTCTCTGGATGTTGATTCCGTGACTGGTTTGAACCGGGTAACGCTGGGTGTATCTGGAGAAGAATTGAATCTGACGTATCAGGACGGAGAACTGAGGGCGCTTTTTGATCTCAGGGATGAACGGGTAGAAGAATATAAAGGATATCTGGATCGATTAGCCGGTGATTTAATCACCGCTGTCAATGCGTTGCACCAGACTGGCTACACTCTGGAAAATCCGCCAAAAAAGGGTGGAGCCTTTTTTGTCGGGTCTGGAGCTTCTGATATCGCTGTAAACCCTGATATTCTGGTAGATGCAAATAAGATTGCAACTTCGTCAACCGGTGCGGCTGGTGATGGAAGCATTGCTTTGGCCATAGCAGAACTCCGGGGAGAGAGGATTGTCGATAGCGCTTCGGCGACTCCCGATGATTACTATCGGGGGTTTATCTCGCGTCTTGGGACTCAGAGGGGAGAAGTTATTCGTCTTGCTTCTAATCAAAAATTCCTGGTTGAAGAACTGGAAGCACGCAAAGAGTCGGTTTCGGGAGTGTCTCTGGATGAGGAAATGACCAATCTGATCAAATACCAGCATACCTATGAAGCGGCTTCTTTTTTGGTGAATACTATTGATGGTATGCTGGAAACTTTGATTTCCTGGATGAGGTAGGTGATGGGGATGCGGGTCACACAACGGATCATTGCTGACCAGGTGATGCGGAATCTCAATAGCATTGCTTCGCAGCTTCTGAGAACCGAAGACATGCTTTCCTCAGGCAAAACCTTGCGCCGTCCCTCTGATGATCCTATACGATTTAGTCGGGTGTTGAATTTACGTACCTCTCTGAACAAACTCGACCAGTATTCGGCAAACGTTGAAAATGCTATTGACTGGTTGAATCTTCTTGATTCGAGTCTGGGAGAGACAGGCAGTGTGTTGCAGGAGATACGGACTCTTGCCATCCAGGGTGCTAACGGAACTCTTACCGATGAAGACCTGGCTACGATAGCTAACCGGGTGGAGGAGGCTTTAAAGGAGCTTCTGAATATTGCCAATACCAATTCGGGTGATAAGTACCTCTTTTCTGGTACTCAAACCCTGACAGTGCCTTTTACAGTGACGGGTGGTGTCATTACTTACTGGGGTGATGGAGTTTCAATTGTCCGAGCTATTGACGGGGATACCACTGTAGCCATCGGTTTTCCTGGGGATCAGATTTTCTTTCGTGGTTTTGAAGTGTGGAGTTCTAATCCGGTTACGCTAAACCAGGGAGATAGTTTCACCATTAATGGAGTAACGATTGAAATTGATGCTTCCATCGGGAGCGTACAGGACCTGGTGAATCGGATTAATAATGATACCACTCTGAGTCAGTCAGTTTATGCCGTTTCTGATGGTTCTCGGCTCTTTCTCCGATCTCGTACTAGTGCTCCCATCGCCCTTACCGATGTTTCGGGTACTCCTTTACAGGACTGGGGGATCCTGGATGGAAGCGGTGCCATTGTGGCAGGGAATTCCCGAGAAGCGGGGGGTATCTTTAAGGTTGTTCAGGATCTTATTGCAGATCTGCGCGCCGGTAATCGAGAAAAAATTTCTGGTGAAGACATTGCCAAGCTGGACGAAGCGATCGACAATGTGTTGAAGGTCCGTTCTCAGGTTGGAGCCAGGACCAATCGTCTGGAAAACGCTCTGAACCGCTTTGGGGATTTTAAGCTGAGTTTTAAGGAGTTACTTTCGAAAAATGAAGATATCGATCTCGCGGAGGTGGTTATGCATCTTCAGGAATGGAAGAGCGTTTATGAGACAGCTCTGGCAGCTGGTGCACAGGTGATCCAACCTACTCTTTTACAATTTCTTCGTTGAGGAGAAAACGACATTGAAAGTAAAGACCAGATATTTTGGAGAGATAGAAGTCGGAGAAAACGAAATTATTCTTTTTCCCTGGGGTATTCCCGGTTTTGAGCACCTCAAAAGATTCCTCCTTTTGGAGGAAAAGGCCTTTTTCTGGCTACAAAGCGTGGATGAAGAAGCGGTGGTTTTTGCCGTATGCGATCCATTTATCTATTTTCCAGGATATGAAGTAGAAATTCCCTCGGTGGAATGCGATGTTCTGGGTCTTTCCAAAGAGAGTGATGTGGTGATTCTGGCCATCATGAATTTTAAATCTCCTCGGGAGATCGGGGTGAACCTTCTTGCTCCCATTGTGATAAACTGTAAGTTGAAAATGGGAAAACAGATTATCCTGGAGGATACCAAATATGAGCTGTGTCACCTGCTCACTCTGGAGAAAACCGCCACCGGGTGAGGAAGACTGATCAATGCTAGTTATAACGAGGAGAGTTAATCAGAGTATTCGTATTGGAGATAAGATCGAAATAAAAATCGTTGGCATTGATAAAGGGAAAGTCAAAGTGGGTATCTCTGCACCTTTAGATGTTCCTATCTATCGTGAGGAGCTTTATCAGTCGCTGGTTGAAGGAAATCGGGGGTCGGTTTTTGCTTCGCAGGATATGGTTCTTTCCCTCCGGAAAGTTCTGTTACCCACTTCTTCTTCTGAGAAATAAAATCCCCATTCTGGCGTTTATGCACTAGAAAGAAAAAGATGGGAGGACAAAGCATGATAGCCTTGAAGCGTTTTGGGTTTGTTGCGGTAATGGTGGTTATGATTTTTACCTGGGTTTTGATGGGGGAAGCAAAAGAGGCCCCTCTTTTTGGATTGCAGGGTCTTGATGGAAAGGAATATTCCCTAGAGAGTTTTCGGGGTCATCCCGTGGTACTTGCCTTCTTTCACGTTGATTGTCCCTACTGTGGCCAAGTGCTTACCCTTTTGGAGAAACTCTACCAGGAGTACCGCGAAAAGGCTTTCCTTTCGGTGCTGGCTATCGATATGGGGGACACCAAGGAAGAAGTGGAACGGCTGATGCGAAAAATTGAGGTGAGCTTTCCGGTACTTCTTGATACCGATGTAACGGTTTCGGCAGCATACAGTGTGATGTATGTGCCCACCGTATTTTTTGTGGATCCCCAGGGGAACCTGGTAGATGGATTTGTTGGGGCACAGAAGGAAACGGTGGTGCGAAATAAGTTGGATCGGATTCTCTGGTTTCGGGGACTCAAAGCGGCAGAGATCAGGAACCTCGTATCGCTCACCGGAAAAATCGTGGTGCTTGATGTCCGCAATAATGCCACCAACCCCTTTCCCCAGGATGGGCATGTGGAATATAAGGTAATCCAGGATTTAACCAAAGAGCTGCCTCATCTGAACCCCCAGGATGTGTACGTGTTAATGGTTTCCACCAATCAGGAAGGGGTGGAGTTGGGGCTGAAGATGGCTCAGGCTGGTTTTACCAGAGTCTATTATCAGATGGTCGATGCCTCCCTGTAGGTTTGAAAAGAATCTCGTATTTCTTTTTGCTTTTTCCCTGTTTTTACTGGTTGTCTCGATCGTTCGTCTGTGGGTTGTGGAGGGAGATTTCTTTTTCTCCCTTCCATTTTCGCCAAGTGTATCTCCACCGCAATTTATGGTTAGGTTGGAAGAAGCAAAGGTCAGTAAGATTGGAGAAAAAGGGAAAGAATGGGAGGTCTGGGCTGCCACCATTGAACAAAAAAACGATCAGATTCTCCTGACACGAGTAGGAGGATTTGTTTTTCAAGATAAAATTCCCCTTTATCATTTGAGTGCCGCAAGAGGGCTGATATCGCTTTCCGGTGGCGATGCCACACTGTGGGAAGTGGAACTGAAAGAGGAAAAAGGCAATAAAGTCATCCGGGGTAAGGAGCTTTCGTTTGTAAATCAGAAAGGAGAGCTTATTCTGTACCGGGTGGATATGAAAGATTCAGATATGGAGGCACGTTGTGGGAAATTGGTTTATAATGTAGCACAGAGAAAAATGACTTGGGAAGACAATGTGGAGATTCGGATAGGATTGTGGAAATGAAAAAATGGTTTTTTGCTTTTTTGGCGGTGAGTTATACCTTGCTGTGTGTTTCTGCGGGACTGGCTGAGGAAAAAAGTCAAAGTCCTGCAGTGGTGATTCGTACCCCCTCGGCTGAGTACGATGAAAAAAGTGGAAAAATTACTGCTCAGAACTCGACCGTGGAGTGGCAGGGGATACGGGTAACCTGCCCTTTCATCGAAGTTGATACAAAAAATCAGGAAGCTCGCAGCAACGGAGATATTGGTATTACCTGGGAAAACTTTAAAGCCAAGGCCCAAAGTCTTTTCTATCGGCGTGCAGATAATACCCTTACCATGGATAATGTATCCGGGGGTAATCCAGAACTGAGTTTTACTACTCAAAGAATGTACCTCGATTTTATTCGGGAGGTTCTCCGTCTTTCCCAGAGTCCCTCTTTTCAAACCAAGGATTTCGTGTTGCAAGCTCAGGAGGTAGAGTATTCCCTGAAAGAAAAGGTCTGGCAGGCAAAAAAAGTAAACCTTGAAAAAGGGGAATGGAGAGGCAGAGCGGAGAGAGCGTATTATTCCCCTATGGAAAAGTATGTTCTTCTTGAAGGGCAGGCAGAGGTCTTTAAGGGTGAAAATGTTTTACGGGGTGAGCGAATCCGTCTTGACCTCGGTACCGGTCAAGTTAAGGTTGAGGGGGATGTAGAGATCAACATCCTTCCGTGAGAGAGGGAGAAACTTGACGCAGAACAATTGGCAGGAATTGCGAGGCGAACACCTTACCAAAGAGTACGATAAAAGAAGAGTGGTCAACGAGGTTACTGTTACTGTCCGCCGGGGTGAGATCGTGGGGTTGCTGGGTCCCAACGGGGCCGGAAAAACCACCACGTTTTACATGTTCGTTGGTCTTGTACAACCCACTGGTGGGAGGGTGTTTTTGGACTCGGTGGAGTTAACGCGCCTTCCCATGTATGTGAGGGCCAGAATGGGTTTGGGGTATCTTCCTCAGGAGCCCTCGGTTTTTCGTCGGCTTTCGGTGAAGGACAATTTGGATTTGATTCTGGAAATGCAGGGTCTCGATAGGGCGGCGGTCAGAAAAAGAAGAGAGGAACTGCTGGAAGAATTCGGTATTGCCCGGTTAGCAAATTCTCTGGCCAATTCGCTTTCTGGGGGAGAACGCCGACGCCTGGAAATTGCCCGAGCCCTTGCTTCGTCGCCTTCTTTTCTTCTGCTTGACGAACCTTTTACCGGTATCGATCCCATTGCGGTGGAAGAGATTCAGGGGATTGTGCGATATTTGGCGCAAAAGGAGATTGGGGTTTTGATTACGGATCACGCTGTTCGGGAGACATTGGCCATCACCGATAGAGCGTATATCATATTTGAGGGGAAAATTCTCGTCTCTGGAACACCCCAGGAAATTGTGCAGTCTGAACTGAGCCGAAAATATTACCTGGGGGAGCGTTTCAATCTCTAGTATGACGATTCTGGATCGCTATGTCCTGAAGCAGGTCGGCTTCCATTTTCTTTCCGGTGTTGCTTTATTTGTGGCTCTGTTAAGTGCTGGAGATTTGCTGTTCCGTCTGGCCAAAATGTGGCTACAACAGGGAATTACCGGATGGAAGGTGATGGTTATTTTTATTTATAGCCTTCCTTCTTTTCTGGTGTACGTCTTTCCCATGGCCATACTTCTTTCGGTGCTTCTCACTGTGGGAAGGATGTCTGGAGACAGCGAACTGGTAGCGTTGCGGGCAGGAGGAGTCAGCTTATGGCGATTTACCATACCTTTCCTCCTTTTTGCGATCTGGATCTGCGCAGGGACCATTCTGTTACAGGAGCGGGTTTTACCCTATACCTCTCTCAGGTTGAAGGATATGTGGGAGGAGAGTTCTATTGCCAACTGGCTTCTTCAAGAGAATACCTTTTTTCGCGATACGACCGAAGGCGGCGTGGAAAGGATTTTCTACGTGCGTAATGTGAATACCCGGGAGGCCCTTCTTGAAGGGGTAGTGGTGCAGGAGTACAATAAGGGAATTTTGCAGCGAATCATTAACGCCGATCGGGCTCTGAATCGGGAGGGAAAATGGATTTTTGAAGAGGGCGTGGCGTATGAGGTGAACGATAGAGGAGAGGTAGAGCGTGTAGTCCACTTTGCTCGAGAAGAAGTGAAAACAGAAGAGGATATTAAAGAAGTGCTCAAAACGCAGAAAAGGCCTCAGGAAATGAGTTTTGCAGAGCTCAAAAGTTATATTACCAGGGAAAGGGCTCGAGGGCAGCAAACCGATCGCCTGGAGGTTATTCTCTGGCAAAAGACCGCCATTCCCTTTGCATGTCTTGTTTTTGTGCTTTTAGGAACTTCGCTGGGGATTGTTTCTCCTCGGGCGGGGAGGGCTCTGGGAATTGGTTTAAGCGTTCTGGTGGTTTTTGGTTACTATGTCCTTTTTTCTGTGACCAGTACTCTGGCGGAAGGTGGAGTCTTCTCTCCTATCCTGGGAACCTGGTTCAGTAACATAGTGGGGTTAGCGATGGGAGGGGCAATACTCTGGTGGAAAGAAAGGAAATGAGGGATCAAAATGGATAAAAGCGGGTGGTTGTTAATCTTTTCCATCATTCTTTTGAGTGGTGTCATTGCTTATCTTGGGGACATCCTGGGGCGGCGGATCGGAAAAAGGAAACTGTCTCTTTTGACCTTGCGTCCTCGATATACGGCGATTCTGGTGAGTATCGTTACCGGCATTTTGATTGCCGGTACCACCTTGGCCATTCTGAGTATTGCTTCCCAGGATGTGCGGACGGCTCTTTTCGGAATGGCTGAACTGAAAGAAAGGTTGGAGAGCCTGAACCGTGAGGTTTTGCAGAGAAACATGGAGCTGGAAAGTACCAAAAAGACCATCAGTAGCTATCAGGAAAGAGTTGCTGAGTTGGAAACCAGGGAGAGAGAATTACAGGCTTCCAAGATGGCTCTGGAGCAGAACGTGGAGGAACTCAAGGCGCAGCGACAGACCTTACAGGAAGAGGTGCAGACCCTGCAAGTGGAGTTGGATCGACTTCGAGCGAATATTATGGCTATCAGACAGGGAGAAATTGCGTTTCAGGATGAAGAGGAAATTCTTCGGGTGGTTGTTTCGCCGGGGCTTCAGGAAGGACAGGCCAGAGAATATCTTTTGTCGCTCATTGCCAGGGCTGACCCTATCGCTGCGAATCGTGGGGCTGGTATGGACCGTGAGGGCCGGGGGAGAATATTTGTTCTAGAAGAAAACTTTGCCGAAACGGTGAAAAAGATTGTGGAAAGCGATGTGCCCCTTGTGGTGCGGCTGGTTTCTTCGCTCAATATACTCCGGGGGGAGCCAGTGATTGC
>JABUEZ010000087.1 GCA_013314795.1 Candidatus Profundicultor aquiphilus
TCTACCCATCAATAACTATAATGGCGACTTCACCAATGTGTTTTATATCCGTTCTCTTCTCGAGTCTCAGGGGATCTCTGCTCGAATTGGAATGGGGAATGTCGAACTTTTGCGGTCTTTTCTTAAGGAAGGGAAGCCGGTGCTCGTGGCGGTCTTTTCCAATATGAGTCCTGGTGGAGCCAAACACGCCATGCTGGTGGTAGGGATTACAAACGATTCGGTGGTGGTCCATGACCCGGGAAAAACAAACGGGGCCAACAATATTTATCCTCTTTCTCAGTTTCTGAGTTGCTGGCAGGCTCAAAATAACTGGTACGTTACTATTGACTGAGTAGGGGGAAGAGACTACCCCTACTCAGTTTGATGAAAATTAGTCCTTCCCGCTTTTGCGATTAGGAAATCTTTCCTATAGCTTCGTTTTTCGCCCTGGTTTATACTTAAGGAAAATAATAATTTTAGCCTGGGTGAAAAAGTTGTTGCGGAAAACGTTGATGTTGATTTTCTTGATTTTCCTTTCAGGGTGTACTCCTTTTTCCTGGCAGGATCGTTCCGGAGGAAAGGGAATGGTGGTTCGGGGAAAGCTCGTCCTCCCCTTCCCGTATTTTTCGGATTTTTGTTGGAATGGTGGGCAAGCAGGAGAAGAGTACCCATTTCCCTTTGCTCACGTTACAGTGAGGGGGGAGAACGGTGAAAACGTTGAGGGTTTCGCGGACTGCTCTGGGGTGTATGAAATTCAGGGAGTGGTGAGTACCCACTGTGTTCTCTATGCCCAGCGGGAGGGCGTGGTGATTGCCAAAGGGATTTCAGATCTCCGGTCTGATGGAATCAACGAAGCTGGCGTCGTCAATGCTTATTCTACGGCTCAGGTGGCCATCTTTGAAGCTGCGTTCAGATTATATCCCCAATCGGTTTATTTTCGCGATATCCCTAATTTTACTCCCAGCGAAGCCCTGGTAAGGCTGGTTGAAGAGGTGCTCCGAAGAGGAGGAAATCCCCTGGAAGACCAGAGCGTGCAGGAGGAAGCTCACCGTTTGATCGATGTATGGTTTGGAGATTAGGGTGGTGAAATACCGGTAGGATTGGGTTTTGGAAAAAGGGAAAATTTTGCGCTTTACTGACTTCTCAAAGTTGACAGAGGATGTATTTACCGGTATCCTAATGCAGGGTTCGGTATGAGAGGGAAAATTCGGATCTATTTCTGGAGGTCAAAGAGTCCATCTTTCCCGGCGAGGGAAGGATGGACTTTTTTATTGGACCTTTAAGGGGGTTTGTGGCTTGAGCAAATGGCGCCATGCACATCTTCTGGGAATCAGAAACCTGGATAAGGAAGACATTGAATATTTGCTGGAAAAAGCCGATAGTTTTCGAGAGTTTTTAGAGAATTCTCCGAAAGGTTGTGAAGAGTTAAAAGGATACCTCCTGGTTAATCTTTTCTTTGAACCGAGCACCCGGACTCGTACTTCTTTTGAAATTGCTGGAAAACTTCTGGGAATGCAGGTGGTCAATGTCGATGTGGAGGTGAGCAGTCTCCGGAAGGGAGAAAGCTTGCGAGACACTGTTCGCACTCTGGGAAGACTCAAACCGGATGTTCTGGTGGTGCGTCACTCTGCCAGTGGTGTGCCTGAGTATCTGGCGCAGTTTTCTCCTTTTCACATCGTGAATGCAGGGGATGGACTACGAGAACATCCCACGCAGGCCCTGCTCGACTTGTTAGCGATTCGGCGATTTTTTCACCGTTTTGAGGGGTTAAGGATGGCTATTGTGGGCGACATCCTGCACAGCCGGGTGGCCCGGTCTCTGGCTATGGGTTTCGGTGAGCTGGGAGGCAGGGTGGTGGTTTCAGGACCTCCAACGCTTGTGCCTCGGGAAGTGGAAATGTTGGGGGTGAAAAGAGTATTTCCGGTTGAAGAAGCCATACGGAATGTGGATGTGGTGTATCTTTTGCGGATTCAGCGGGAACGCCAGGACGCAGGGTATTTTCCGAGCCTCAAAGAGTATGCAGCCTTTTTCGGATTGAGTGATGCCTACTGGGAAAAAATAAAAGACCAAGTGGTTATCATGCATCCGGGACCGGTTAACCGGGGTGTAGAGGTGAGCTATTCCCTGGTTGAGAATGAGCGTTCGCTCATCGAAGAACAGGTAACCTGTGGTCTGGCGGTACGGATGGCTATTTTAGAAACCCTTATTCGAGAGGGAGAAAAACCATGGGAAAAAAGATTTTGATCAGGCGGGGCACTCTGGTTTTACCTCATAAGCGGTTACTGGTCGATGAAGATATTCTCATCGAAGATGGAGTGATCATCCGGATGGGAAAAGGAATCCAGGATCCCCAGGCCCATGTAATCGATGCTTCTTCACTGCTGGTAGGACCTGGGTTTATCAATCTTCATGTTCACTTTCGTGAGCCTGGTGAGGAGAAGAAAGAAGACCTTCTGACCGGAAGCCGGGCGGCGGTCAAAGGTGGGTTTACGTCCGTGGTCTGCATGCCCAATACCAAGCCTCCCATTGATACTCCTATGGTGGTTCGCTTTATCGGATACCGGAGTCAGGAGGTAGGACTGACGAACGTTTTCCCCTGTGGGGCGGTGACCGTGGGGTGTGAAGGGAAGAACATGACTGATTTTGGATTACTCAAAAAGGCTGGAATTGTGGCACTGAGCGATGATGGCAAGGGCATTCAGAGTGCGCGTCTATTATATCTTGCTTTTCAGTATTCCCGGTACTTTGATCTTCCCTTTCTTCTCCACGAAGAGGATGAGGAAATCGCCGGTGGAGGACACATGCATCAAGGAGAGGCGGCATTCCTTCTGGGATATAGAGGAATACCTGAAGCGGCCGAAGATACCATGATTGCTCGAGATCTGGTTCTGGCGCTTTATACCGGAGCGAAGATCCACATTACACATCTTTCCACGGCTTTTGGGGTAGAACTTCTCCGGTATTTCCAGAAGTTTATTCCGGTCAGTGCCGATGTGACACCTCATCACCTGCTTCTTACGGATCAGGATGTGGCTCAGATGGGTAACTTTGCCAAGGTGAAACCTCCCCTTCGGAGCAAGAAAGATGTAGAAGCCTTGAAAGAGGGAATACGTGAAGATGTGATTGAGATTCTGGCCTCAGATCATGCTCCGCATACTGCTGAAGACAAGGAAGGGGGTTTTGTGGATGCAGCTTTTGGAATTTCGAACCTGGAAGTTGCAGTACCTCTCTATGTGAAAGCGCTGGTTGAAGAAGGGGTGATTGACTGGGTGAACCTGTGGAGAAAACTGAGTTACAACCCGGCTCAATTCTTGAACCTCAAAGAACGTGGTATGCTTGAGGAAGGGAAAATAGCCGACATAACCATTGTGGATCCGGACACCGAGTGGGAAGTGGCGGTAAATCAGTTTGAGTCAAAGGGAAAAAACTGTCCTTTTGACGGGTGGTCGCTTCGGGGATGGCCAGTATACACGATAGTGGGTGGCAGAGTGGTTATGCGAGAAAGGAGTATCGTGGATGGTGAATTTTGCTGATCGGGTGGCAGAGAAAATTGAAAGGGTCGGGCCTCTAGTGGTGGGCTTGGACCCCCACTTTGCGTTTCTTCCTCCCTTTCTTTTAAAGAAATGGTTTCGAGAGGAAAAGAGTTTGGAAACACTTTCTCTGTGTGTTAAGGATTTTAATCTGGCGTTTCTGGAAGCGCTGGCTGGAGAAGTTGGTTTTGTAAAAATTCAGATGGCTTTCTATGAAGCCTTGGGAGTACCCGGAATGATGGTTCTCAAAGAGACCATCGAAAAGGCTAAAAGTAGCGACTTTATTGTGATTCTGGATGGAAAACGGAATGATATTGCGAGCAGCGCCGAAGCCTATGCTCGGGGGTACTTATCGACTATTCAGGTGGGAGAGGATGTTTTTCCTTCTTTCTGGGATGTTGATGCTTTGACGGTGAATCCGTATCTGGGGGAAGATGGGTTGCGGCCCTTTGTGCAGGAAGCCGAAAAAAGTGGTAAGGGTATTTTTGTCCTGGTTCGAACCTCAAATCCTTCAGCGGCTTTCCTGCAGGATGAGGGGAAAGAAGAAAAAGTTTTTGTGAAAGTGGCTAATCTTGTTTGGCGGTTAGGACAGGGGTCTTTAGGGAAGAGCGGGCGGAGTTCGATTGGAATTGTGGTTGGAGCAACCTACCCTGAAGACCTGCGATTCTTGCGGGAGCGCTTTCCGGGGTTGCTTTTTCTGATTCCAGGAATTGGAGCGCAGAGAGGGGATCTCGAAGCTCTTACCTTTGGTTTTGGCCCTGATGGAAAAGGGGCTCTGGTGAATGTCTCGCGAGACATCCTCTTTGCTTTTCGGGAGGGACGGGATCCAGAAGGTTTCAGTTTTGCTGCGGAAGGAAAAGAACGGGCCAGGTTCTATCAGCGAAAGTTTCGGGAGATTATGAAGCAATGAAAGCAATGGTGCAGAATAAACGGTTCCTGAGCGAGAAACTCTGTACCCTTACGCTTACCGGAGACGAGGGGATTACCTCTGCTTCTCCCGGTCAGTTCGTGATGGTAAAGGTCAACGAAGCTTTTGACCCTTTTTTGCGACGTCCCCTAGGAATTATGGAAGTAGATGGAAATACGTTTACTCTCCTTTTTGAGATTGTGGGACGGGGAACAAAGATGCTGGCTCAAAAAAATGTTGGGGAAGAACTTGACGTGCTGGGTCCCCTGGGGAAAGGGTTTTCTTTATTTCCTTCTTTTGGGATTCTGGTTGCTGGAGGAAGAGGGATCGTCCCGCTCTATTTCCTGGCTTCTACTTTGGCACGTACCGGTATTCCTTTTGTCTTTTTGCTGGGCATCAGAAGTCGGGAAGAATTGCCTTTGCTTGATTTCCTGGAGAAGTTTTCCCCAGTTTTCTGGAGTTGTGAGGAGGAGGTTCCGGGTGGTTTCTGTGGGGATGTGGTCGCTCTTCTACAGCAATATCTTTCCTCGGTTTCTTTACCTGTGGGAACTCGGGTGTACGCCTGTGGCCCCGAAGGCATGGTGCGAGCTTTGTGCAGAGTGGAAATGTTGCGAGGTATCCCGGTAGAGGTTTCTCTTGAATCCCTGATGGGTTGTGGTTTTGGGGTATGTCTGAGTTGTGGGGTGGAGAAAAAGGATGGTAAAGGGTACTACCATGTCTGTAAGGACGGACCGGTATTTTTACTTTCCGAGGTCGGACTATGAATCTTGCCGTTTCATTAGGAAAAATGAAGCTTAGTAACCCCGTGATTCTTGCTTCTGGCACCTGCGGGTACGGGAAGGAGCTGGTATCATATCTTGATCTGAATCAGGTGGGTGCATTGACGATCAAAAGCCTGAGTATTACACCCTGGAAAGGTAATCCCCCGCCCCGGGTGCGGGAAACCTGTGGGGGAATGATGAATTCTATCGGCCTTGAAAATAAAGGTGTCCACCGGTTTCTGGAAGAGGATCTTCCATTTCTTGAAACGTTGACCACGCGGGTTTTTGTGGGAATCTGGGGAAAGACGATAAAGGAGTACGTCGCGGTGGCACAGGAACTGGAAAAGGCTCGACGTATCGATGCCATCGAAGTGAATGTTTCTTGTCCCAATGTGGAAAAGGGGGGAGCAACGTTTCTGGAAGATGAGGAGACTCTACGGCGTCTGGTGGCTGAGGTCCGTTCAGTAACCGGAAAATTTCTCATCGTCAAAGTGGGTCCCCAGGTTCGAGATTGGGGGAAAGTCGTCTCCATTTTTGAAAAGGAAAAAGTGGAGGCGATTAGCGTCACGAACTCGTTTCCGGCGTTGAGCGTGGATGTGGAAAAAATGGATTTTTTCTTTCATCTTAAGTTTGCCGGTCTCTCTGGTCCGGCAATTAAACCGTTGGCACTCAAGATGGTATACGAGCTTTTGTGTGTGACTGCTCTTCCGGTTATCGGGATGGGAGGCATTGCCACTGCTTCGGATGCTCTGGAATTTTTGCTTTTGGGAGCAAGAGCCATTGGTCTTGGGAGCTATACCCTGGTGAATCCTTCTTCGGCGCTTCAGGTGCTGAAAGGTCTTGAGGAGTATTTGACAAGAAAGCAAATTGATGACATAAATAGTATCATTGGAAAGGTGAGGTAAGGCTATGGAACGAGAAGAAATTCTGGAGTTGTTTCGAAAAGCCGGAGCGTTTCTGGAAGGACATTTTCTTTTGACATCGGGCTTGCACAGTCCCTATTACGTGGAAAAATTTCGGCTTCTCCAGTTTCCCAAATATGTGGAGATCCTGGTGCAGGAAATGGTGGCCAAGTTTCGGGAGAAAAAGGTGGACCTGGTAGTGGGGCCGGCAGTGGGAGGAATAATCCTGGCCTATGAAGCAGCTCGACAGATAGGTGT
Source organism: Candidatus Profundicultor aquiphilus (assembly GCA_013314795.1). GTDB lineage: Bacteria > Atribacterota > Atribacteria > Atribacterales > Caldatribacteriaceae > Profundicultor > Profundicultor aquiphilus. The sequence continues at coordinate 6,338 of JABUEZ010000087.1, forward strand.
GCCCATGGCTTTTACGGAAAGAGACGAGGGAAAAATGGTTTTTCGACGAGATTTCTCCATTCGAGAAGGAGAACATGTGCTCATTGTGGAGGATGTCATCACTACCGGTACATCTGTTCAGGAAGTGGTAAAAGCGGTTGAAGAAAAGGGAGCTTCGGTTGTGGGGATTGCAGCCCTGGTTGATCGGAGTGGGGGGAAAGTTACGTTTAATTACCCTTTTCAACCCCTGCTTCAGCTTGAGATTGCCACCTACTCTCCCGAAGAGTGTCCTCTTTGTCAGGAAAAAATTGCGTTGCAGAAACGAGGAAGTCGTTATCTCCGTTAGGGATTGCCGTGCCCGAGTGGAAAACATTGCTTGACAGCGAATTTGACCTTTTTGAGCCGATTAACCTGGCACAAAACCTGGTGCGCATTGAAAGCGTATCCGGAGGTCAGGGGGAGAATCGTATTGCTCAGTTTATCGCCAATTATTTCATCGATCATCAAATCCCCGTAGAATGGCAGGAAGTAGAAGCGAACCGAGCTAACCTGGTGGCTGAGGTAAAAGGAGCCTTAGGTGAGGGGCCCTGTCTTTTATTGAACGGGCACATGGATACCGTTCCCATTGGGAGCGGATGGAAATATCCCCCTCTGGGTGGGGAAATTGTGAACAATCGCCTCTATGGGCGTGGTGCCTGTGATATGAAAGGGGCACTGGCAGCCATGATGTACACCGCTAAGATGATCGCCCTTTTTGCTCCCTATCTTTACGGAAAGCTGAAGATTCTTTTTGTTGTGGACGAAGAACAGGATAACTCTGGAATCAAGCGGTGGATTGAGCAGTACCACCGGGAAGGAGAAATGGTTGATTTTGCAGTAGTAGGGGAACCGACCGGTCTCAATATCAGTCTCGGTCATCGAGGTGTGGCCGCGTACCGGGTGGAGATTAAAGGGAAAGCGTGCCATGCAGCTGTGGCAGAACGGGGAGTCAACGCCGTCTATCTTGCTTCTCATATTATTCGGGAAATCGAGAAGTGGAATAAAGAACTCGAAAAGGCCAGAGACCCCGATCTGGGAAGCCCGGCTTTGAGTGTGGGAAAAATTCAGGGAGGGCTTTCCGCCAATGTTGTTCCGGAGAACTGCACATTTGAAGTTGATGTCCGTACCCTGCCTGATTTTCCTCTGGAGAAAGTCAGATCGATTCTGGAAGAGTCCATTGAGAAAGTTCGCAGGGAACGGGGCTTAGAATTTGAATACGTTCTCACTCAGTCCATTCCACACCTTCCCCCCAGCAGGGTTTCTCGAGAATTGAAAGTTGTTGACCTTCTTTCCCGTTCTATTGCTGAGGTTCCTGGAGAAATCCCCACATTTTCCCCCTTTCCCGCTTCCTGTGAAGCATCGTTCCTGGTTGAGGTGGGTATCCCAGCTTTGATCTTCGGTCCAGGTAAAATTGAGGAAGCGCATTCAGCCAATGAGTTTGTTTCGGTTACTGATATCGTTGCCGCGGGCAGGATTTATTCTCTCCTGGCCTTAAGGGTTTTGGGTGGAGAATAGAGGGAAAGTGTGATAAGATGAGAATCGTGGTAGGATGTGTTGCTTTTTCTGGTTGCAGAGGGGGATTCTGAGAATAAAATGAATTCTCTCGGCACTTTTTTGCTCATTCTCCTTCTCGTTGCCATCAATGCCTTTTTCGCTGCTTCTGAAATTGC
>JABUEZ010000088.1 GCA_013314795.1 Candidatus Profundicultor aquiphilus
TGGTGATGACCATCTCGGTTTCCACCATTGCCGCGTTCATCGGGGCAGGGGGGCTGGGGGTGCTGATATTCCGGGGCATCACGTCCTACTACACGGAGCTCATCGTGGCCGGGAGCATACTCGTGGCGGCGCTTTCGGTTCTGGCCGATACCCTTTTGGGGTTTTTAGAAAAGAGGTTATTGCGGCGAATCCAGATGTAAAGGGGTGTTTTTGATGAAGACGGTAGGGAAAATTTTTGTAGTTATTCTTCTTGTGGGAATGCTTGCCGGTGTGGCCTGCGCTCAGGCAGGAAAAGTGGTGGTGAGCAACAAGCCTTTCACCGAGTCCCATATCCTGGCTGAAATCATGGTGCAGATGCTGCGGCGGCATACTGACCTTGCGGTGGAGCGGCTGATCATCGAAGGCGGGACGACTTCCATTTTGCATCCGGCCATCGTGCGCGGGGATATCGACATTTATCCGGAATATACCGGTACCTCCTGGCAGGAAGTCCTGCGCAAAGACGAAATGATTTCGGACCCTGTGGAACTCTATGAGCGGGTGAAGAAGGAGTACGAGGAAAAGTTCGCCCTGGTGTACCTTCCCCTTTTCGGTTTCAACAATACCTTCACTCTGGCGGTGCGTCGGGAGTCGGCCGAAAAGGATAATCTGAAAACCTTTTCGGACCTGGCCCAGGTTTCGGAGCACTACATCTTCGGGGCCGAGCCGGACTTTTTCGAGCGCAAGGACGGCTATGATAACCTGGTCAAAACCTATGGTTTCCGCTTCAAATCGGTGAAGCAGATGGCCATCGCCCTGAAGTATCCGGCCATCGTTTCCCGGGAGGTGGATGTGATCGATGCCTTTTCCACCGACGGGCTACTGAAGAAATTTGACCTGGTGGTTCTGGAGGATGATAAAAACTACTTCCCCTCCTATTTCTGCGCCCCTGTGGTGCGCAAGGCCACCCTGGAAAAATACCCGATCATTGCCGAAGTGCTGGGAAAACTGGAGGGGCAAATCACCGACGAAGAGATGACCGAGATGAACTACCTCGTGGACGAAGAGCTCCGTGACCCCAAGGACGTGGCGCGGGAATTCCTGGAAAAGAAGGGCCTGCTCTGAGCGCTCGGTATGGCCATTGTTTCCTTTCGGGAAGTGAGCAAAATCTACCAGGGGGATACCCCGGCGGTCAACCAGGTGTCCCTGGATGTCGAGGAGGGGGAATTCCTGTGCCTCATCGGGCCATCGGGGTGTGGAAAAACCACCCTCCTCAAAATGGTGAACCGCCTCATCGAACCCACCTCTGGCACCATCGTGGTGGAGGGGCGGGAAGTTCGGAAGTGGGACCCCATCAGACTGCGCCGCCACATCGGTTACGTCATCCAGCAGATCGGCCTTTTCCCTCACCTCACCGTGGAGGAGAACATGACCTATGTCCTCTCCATCATGGGAAGGCCTTTATCTGAACGCCGTAGAAAAGCCCGGGAGCTTCTTGAAGTGGTCAGTCTCGATGCCTCTTACCTTCGTCGTTTCCCCCGGGAGCTGAGCGGGGGAGAGCGCCAGCGGGTGGGGGTGGCCAGGGCTCTGGCTTCAGACCCCAAAATCATCCTCATGGATGAACCCTTTGGGGCCCTGGATCAGATCACCAAGGAGCAACTGCAGGGGGAACTCCTGCGGTTGCACCGGTCCCTGCGGAAGACCATCGTCTTTGTTACCCACGACCTGCAGGAGGCCATGAAGCTTGGAACCCGCATCGGGGTTATGCGTAAGGGTCGAATGCTCCAGATCGGGACACCGTCGGAATTGCTTTTCACTCCGGCGGACCCCTTTGTGGAAGAATTCCTGGGAACTGGTGGGCTTCTTCAGACCTTCCGTATGTTCACTGCCCAGGAGGTGATGCTTCGGGATTTGCCCGTGGTGGTTGTCGGTCAGTCTGAGGGAAAAGACAGGGCTATCCAGTATAGTCGCGATCTGGGATGGGATTTTTTCCTCCTGGTTGATAAGGAGGGTCGTTTCGTGGGGGCCGAACGCGTTGATGGTGGAAGCCTTCCGTATTCCACCGTTTTTCCATCGACTTCATTTGAAGAAGTTCTCAGGCGGATGTTTCTCGCCTCTACAAGCTGGGTGGCGGTGGTGGACCCATCGAATGGTGTCCTTCAAGGTGTCGTTGACTTTCGCTTTGTTTGTGCGCACCTGCAAGGGTACTGCCTGGAAAAAACGTCTGGTAAAAAACTGTGACAGGTTCTTTTCTCCCTTCTTTGGACATATTATAATGAGTTCATGGACAAGGGGGAACTGGCACTTTTTATTTATGAAGTCATCGATGAGCTTCCTCGGGAACTCCGCGAGAAACTCCATAACGTGGAATTTGTGGTGGAGGACTTCCCTTCGCAATCCGTGAAAAGGGAAGTCGGCCGGAGTTGTATCCTTGGACTTTACCGGGGAGTGCCCCTCACAAAAAGGGGGGTGGGGTACAACCTGGTGCTGCCCGATCAGATTGTCATCTACGCTGGTAACATTGAGCGCATTCTTTCTCACCCTGACAACTGGAGGGAAACCGTCCGCCGGGTGGTGCTGCATGAAATCGGCCACTATTTCGGTTTTGGTGAAGCCGAGCTCCAGGAACTTTTGGGTTAAGGGAGATTGTGCTATAATCTTTCCGGTTTGCTTTTACCAATTCTATTCGAGGGAGGAGATACTCCATGGCCATTAAGGTTGACGAAGAACTTTGCATCGGTTGTGAACTCTGTGTTCAGATTTGCCCGGATGTTTTTGAAATGAACGCCGACGGCAAAAGCATTGTCAAAAATGGGGCCGACACAAATTTAGACTGTGTCGATGAAGCCATCGATTCCTGCCCCACCAGTGCCATCACCAGGGAGTGATTTTCTGGAATTTTTTCTTTTTACCACTTGCTTTGCGAGGCAAATTTCTATAAAATAAGTTCCGCTGTTTGTGGGTGGTAAAAAGAAGCGCCCCCATCGTCTAGCCCGGTAAGGACATCGCCCTTTCAAGGCGGCGGCAGCGGTTCAAATCCGCTTGGGGGCGCCATTTTATTTTAAAATACAGCTTCCAGCAGTTTTTGTTTTCTTCATTTTTCCTTTCCTGGCTCCCCAAGGCGATGGCGATGTTTTGATTCTGTAAACGATCTCGAAACTCCTTTGAGGATGTCCTAAAACAGTAAGTATGCCTGGGGTGCCGGTGAACTCCCCGGTGTTGGTGTGGGTGTAGATGTTGCCGTCGGTGATGGAGTGGGAGTTTCTTCAGGCGATGGAGCGGTGGTGCATCCAGCGTAGAGGAAGAACACCAGAAGAGCCACAATGCAAAAAACGAAGAGCAAAATCACCCTTTTTTGCCGGTACATCTTTTTCCCTCCCTTCAACAATGATATTTTATCATAATAAGGCGACCATGAGAGTTCAGGCGGATGAGGTGAGTTTCGGCGCCGGGATTTTCTAGAGAAAGGAGAAGCTTCCTAACGGAGGAATCGAAAAGCGGTGGGGGATGGAGGAAAAACGTGGTTTTTTAGTGAAGTCAATTGACAGAGCCGGAAAGGCTTCATATAATGAGTGGTAAAGATGACTTTATTTGTTAACCTGAAGCGGGTTACCCATTTTTGAGATAGTAAAATCTTCCGGGTGCAGTCTGCCTTCTGAAAAGAAAGGAGGTGAGAGGGGGGTCGTTTTTGGTGTTCTCCATGAATCTTCAGATTGTTAAATCAAGCTCCATGCTGGAAGGAGGTACTCTATGAAACGGATTTGGTGGGTAATTGGAATGGTGTTTGTGGCGTGTCTATTGGCCGGTAGTATGGCGTTCGGTGAAGAGCCGGTGTACCTTGGTACGGCTATTCGAAGTCTCACGAATCCCTATCATGCGGCCTGGGCCAAAGGGGCGGAGATGTTCGCTGAGTGGGCCGGGTTAAAAGATTACAACGTGATTTTGACCTGTGAGGGTTCCAGCGAAAAGCAGCTGAATGATATTAAAGCTCTGGTGGCCCGTTCCAAGGGGAACGTGGTATTCTGCATTGACCCCAACCAGTCCACTGATGCGGTGGCCATTGCCAATGAGCTGGAAAAGAGCAAAGTCTATTTCCTGACCTTCTGGAACAAACCTGATGATGTAAGGGTGAGCGATTACAAATACTGGGTTTGCCATGTCACGTTTGATAACCGGGCTTCGGGTTATAATACGGCCAAGATTCTTTTTGACACCATTGGTGGAAAGGGGAAGGTGTTTGCCCTCCAGGGTCTTTTGGGGAACAGTGCTGCAATCGAGCGCTGGGAAGGTTTTCAAAAGGCGCTGAAAGAGTATCCGGAAATAGAACTGGTGGGCTGGGAAGCAGGAGACTGGCTGAAGACCAAGGCCTATAACCTTGTCTCCAACGCTCTGACTGCTTACCCGGACATTAAGGCGGTGTGGTGTGCAAACGATGATATGGCTACAGGTGCCATCGAGGCCCTGCGGGCAAGAGGACTGGCTGGAAAGGTTCCAGTGTCCGGTGTTGACGCCATTCCTGAGATGATCACTGCCATCCAGAAAGGCGAAGCCGTGGCCACGGTTTCTTCGGATGCCTACTGGCAGGGTGGTATGGGTCTGGCAATTGCCCTGGCAGCCAAGAAAGGCGAGATCAAAGTTGAGGAGTTACCTGAAAATAAGCGGGAATGGATTGCTAAAAGCATTCTGGTAACCAAAGAGAACATTGACTGGTATATCCAGAACTACGTGGAAGGAAAACCAGAATACGACTGGACGAATTACTGGGAAAGATGGGTGAGAGGAATTAACGAGTAGGAGTTGAGCATTGCTGGGGGGTTAGGTTTTTTGGGCCTGAACCCCCCAGGGGAGGGTTCTCTGTGAGTGTGGCCAAGGTTGAAATTAAAAGGAGAAAGTTTGGAGTTCTGGTAGACAATGCTTCGCTGGTGGCTCTGGTTTTGCTGTCCATTTTTCTGGGTCTGGCGAATCCCCGGTTTTTTACTCTCACCAATCTTTCTAACATTCTTGATCTGGTTTCGCCCCTGGGGATTACCGCCCTGGCGATGGGATTTGTGCTAATGGCGGGGAGCATTGACCTTTCTGTGGAGGGGGTTGCGGGTTTAAGTGGAATCGTGACGAGTTTTCTGGTTAAAAACCTGGTTAACCAGAATAATTTCGGTTTTTCCGCCTTGCTTGTAGCTCTTCTCGTGGGATTAAGCTGTGGTGTTTTGAACGGGGTGCTTCTCTATAGGTTCAGAATTCCTTCCTTTATGGTGACTCTGGGGGTTGGTTTTATCACCACTGGTGTGGGAATATTGCTTACCAGGGGGAATACCATTCCTATTACCGACTGGGGTTTCCGTCAGATCGGAATGGGAAGGATAGGTCCTGTGCCGGTGGCGTTTTTGCTCACCCTGGGTGTATTTTTTGTCATGTGGTTTTTGAATGGGCGAACCATTTTCGGCCGGTATGTCCTGGCCATTGGTGGAGACGAAGCCATTGCCAGAGACCTCGGTATTAACGTCAATCGGACCAAAATCGGCATTTTTGGTCTGGCCGGAGCCCTGTATGGGTTTGCCGGGGCAATTTTGACAGCTAAACTTGGTTCTGGGGATATCAATGCCTCCCTTGGTCTTACCTTTGATTCCATCAGTTCCTGTGTTCTGGGAGGAATTGCCATCACCGGTGGAGTGGGAAATGCTGTCAAAGTCCTTATTGGTACTTTTATTCTCACCATCCTGCGAAATGGGATGATTCTGATGGGCATCAGCCCTTATGTCCAGCAGGGAGTGATTGGGACAATCTTGATCTTTACCGTGGCGCTGACCATTGACCGGAAGAAGATCAAGATTATGAAATAGGAGGTTTTTTCCTTTGGAAAATCAACCATTGCTGGTAATGAAAAAGATCTGCAAAAGCTTTCCAGGCGTTCGAGCCTTGGATGACGTGAGCATTGAGGTTATGCCTCAGGAAATCGTGGGGTTAGTGGGGGAAAACGGGGCTGGCAAAAGCACCCTGATGAAGGTCCTGGCGGGGATATATCAGCCTGATTCCGGGGAAATCATATTTAATGGGCAGAAAGTTTCCATCCGTGACCCTCAGCAGGCCCGTAATCTCGGTATTGCCATGGTTTTTCAGGAGCAGGCTGTGTTACCAAACCTGATGGTTTATGAGAATATCTTCCTGGGTAACGAAAAGAAATTCGCCAGCATGGGGGTTATCAATCGTGAAAAAATGATTCGGGAGGCGGAAAATCTCCTTCGGGAAATAGGGATCACCATTTCTCCTCTGGCATACCTCCACGAATTAACCTTTATGGAAAGGCAGATGGTGGAAATCCTGCGAAACATCTGGGTGGCCCGCCAGGCAGAGATCAGTAACCCCCTGATTGTTCTGGACGAACCGACCACGGTCCTGGAAGAAAGGGAGGTAGAACTCCTCTTTTCTAAACTGCGGGAGTTGAAGAAACAGATTTCGGTGATCTACATTTCCCACCGATTGAATGAGGTTGTGGAACTCTGTGATCGGGTGTACGTGATGAAGGATGGGAAGAATGCTGCATGTTTCAAAAAGGGGGAGTTTGATGAAGATCTCCTGCGGAGCAAGATGGTAGGTCGGGAGTTTCATGGAGAGTACTACCTGATTTCTGAACAGGTTGAACCCACCCCCAAAGTGGTTCTGGAACTCAAAAACTGCACCAGAAAAGGAGCGTTTGAAGATGTCAGCTTTCAATTGCGGGAGGGGGAGATCGTCAGCATCTGTGGAGTAGTGGGCTCAGGGAAAGAGGAGCTTTGCCTTGCCCTGTATGGGTTGATGCCTCTTGATGCCGGAAAAATTTACCTCCACGGAAAAGAGGTGCGGATTTCTTCTCCGGCCGAGGCTTTTGCTCTGGGTATTGGGTACATCCCTGAGGACCGGCGCAATGATGGGCTGGTTCTGAACCTTCCAGTTTTTGAAAATGTTACTCTGCCAATTCTCTACCGCCTTCGGAAAGGACTTTTTCTGGATCGGGAGTCTCAACTGAATGTTTCGAAAAACATGATTGAGAAGCTGCGCATCAAAACTCCTTCGCCTTTTGCCCTGTGTCGGAATCTCAGTGGGGGCAACCAGCAGAAGGTGGTCCTTTCAAAGTGGTTGCTGTCAAAGGTGAAAATTTTGATCATGTCGCATCCCACCAGGGGTGTGGATGTGGGAGCCAAGCACGAGATTTATGCCCTGATTCGAGAGTTTACCAGACAGGGCATGGCCATGATTCTCATCGGTGATAGCTTCGAAGAAGATATCGGTCTGGCCAACCGCATTATTACCATGAAAGACGGAAAAATCACAGCCATTCTTGATGCCACGACCTGTAAGCCCAATCCTTCTGATTTAATCGGGTACGTGGTTTAGTCTGGGGGGCGAGAAGCCGTGAGTAAAGATAAAATTCTGGCCTTGAGTGTAGTTATCTTTATCTTTTTAACCCTTGGTATTACCAATCCCAGTTCTTTTCTCTCTTCGTATAACATGGAAGCACTCCTTGAATACGCCATGACCTATTTTGTGGCCGGTATTGGTCTAACGTTTGTCATCATGATCGGCAGTATCGACCTTTCCATTGGTTCGATGCTTTCCTTTTTCACCGTTCTTTTCGTGATGTTTTTGAATTCTTCTGGTTTCTGGGCCTATTTGCTGGTGCTCATCCTGGGCGCCCTTCTGGGGTTTGCCAATGGCCTTATTTTTACCCGTTTAAAAATTCCCTCCTTTATCGGCACCTTTGGTGCAGCGGGGATATACCAGAGTCTGGCTCTCATCATTTCCGGTGGAAAACCTATTGGCGTTAAACCCGTGGCCTTCAGGGCTCTTGATTTTTTGAACGCTCACATCGGTTCTTTAAAGGGATCCCATATTTTGGGCTTTTCCCTCTTTGCCCTCTTTCTGGTTATTCAGTATTACACCCCCTTTGGCCGGTATGTGTACGCCGTGGGAAACTCTGAGCAAGCCACCAGCCTCAGTGGGGTAAGAGTTTACTGGGTTAAAACCCTCTGTTTC
>JABUEZ010000089.1 GCA_013314795.1 Candidatus Profundicultor aquiphilus
CTTAGCGTGAACATGAATCACCCGATCCGCAACGGCTTCGAGTGCTTTGTACGGATCATGACCACTGATAAAGGAGTTTCCAGTATCAAAATTCACCTTCAAAAAGGGTGAATCCACAAGATGCAAGATCCGCTCCAGTGTTTCAGGATTGGTGGTAAACTCGTTATGAGGCTCAATGCCAATGTAAATTCCATACCGTTCCGCCGTCTGGAGCACTACCGTGAGACTGTACTTCATGATTTGAAAAGCCTCCTCATCACTCATCCACTTCGGTTTTATCCCCTCATCGGTATTCACCACAGGCGCCCCAAGCTGGTAAGCAAAGCGGATCGCGCGCCGCAAAAATGGGACACCCACATCAGGTCGCATAAGCGGAGCATGAGCTGAGACACCGGAAAATTTCATTCCAAAAGAGGCTAAGAAATCCCGGTAATAAAATGCATCCTCGTCCATACTAATGGCATGATAATAACCGGCCTCTGCTAAGAGATCTCGACCATCAAGAAGAATCGGTTCAAACGCCTCATACCCAATCTGAGCAGCTTTTTCTACTGCATATTCAAAGGACTTGTCCGCGTGCCGTACAAACTCGCCGTTCACCCCAATGATCATTTGGTTGCACCTCCCCATACTGGTAAAAAAAGCTGTACAAAAATCTCCTTCATCTTCTTTAATGACACAAATCCCAAAATAGTTGCAAGTCACTTATTATCTGCTACTATTTAATAAAACATCCAAGAGGAGGACAACACCATTTTCGCTTTTTTTGTTGTCAAAAAAGAAAGGAGTCGGAATTTATGTCGCTTGAATCACTATCTTTTAGCAACCAGTGGGAAGGTCAGTACGCGGTGATCGTCGAACCACCATATCCTCCCTCCTGGCGGGCACTTCCCCATCAGCATCCTCTCCACGAACTGGGACTGGTCAAATCGGGGAAATGCATCATCCTTCTTAACTCCAGAGAGGAACCCTTCGAAACAAACGAGGCGTTCTTTTTCCCTTCGGGTGTAGCCCACGGATTTCAGGCTGGTTCTGACACCGGAGTTCAGTCTGTAGTGGTTCAATTTGCTTTTCTCCCTCCTAACCTTCTTCAGGCCCTCACCAATGATTTCCCAGTCGGTCACTTCAGGCTTTTTCCTTTAGAAGCAAGCATTTTCCTAGATCTTGCCCACCGAATTCAGCAGGAGTGTGCAGGAAACCTATCCTGGGGGGACCTCCAGTGTCAGGCTCTTCTCCAGGAACTTACCGTTCTTCTTCTTCGAAGCCATGAGCGGGGTTCGCTTCCCTATCTCAACCCTGAACAAAAAGAAATAATTGAGCGTGCACTTCATATTCTTCGAGAAAAAGCTTATGAACATGTCAAAATCACCCAGGTTGCCCGTGAACTCGGTCTTTCTCCCCAACACTTTCGCGATCTCTTTCACCGCTATGTGGGAGTGAGCCCCAAGGCATATCTCACCGCTCTGAAACTCCAGCGCAGTAAATGCATGCTCCTCCATGCGGAGTACAGCATCACAGACATTGCTTCCCAACTGGGTTTTGCCAACGTCCAGCAATTTTCAAAAACCTTTCGCCGGAACACTGGTATGAATCCCGCCGAGTGGCGGAGGATGAATTTCCTCCAGGAAAGAAATATCCAGGAACCCCAAAAGCCACTATCCTCTTCCTCGGGCTTCCTGGACTAATTCGGCACCAACCATAAGGCTCACGATTTCGTCGGGGTTCGTTTCTTTGGTCAGGCGCTCTCCAACCTTTTCACCCCGGCGTAGAACCACCAGGCGGTGAGCAACCTGAAAAACATCGTAGAGTTGATGGCTGATGATGATAATGGAAACACCCTGTTCACTCAGGGTGCGCACGAGGTTCAGCACTTTCCTCTGTTCGGCCACTCCCAGGGCAGCGGTGGGCTCATCCATGATGAGGAGTTTGGCATTCCAGTAAATGGAACGAGAAATGGCCACGGATTGCCTCTGTCCACCGGAAAGATTTTTGATTTTATTCCTGAGCGATGGAATTTCGATACCCAGGCGATTCAGAACCTTTTTCGATTCCTGCAGCATGTAATCGTGATCGAGAACCGGGATGAGTCCCAGAGCTTTTTTGAGTTTTTCCCTTCCCAGGAAGATGTTGGAATAAACGTTGAGATTCTCTGCCAGAGCCAGGTCCTGGTAAATGGTTTCAATGCCCAATTTGAGCGCTTCCATGGGACTTGTGATCTTAACTTCTTTCCCGTCAAAGAAGATTTCCCCTTCATCAGCCCGGTATACTCCGGAAACGATTTTAATAAGAGTCGATTTGCCTGCACCGTTATCCCCCAGAAGCCCTACCACTTCTCCAGGATACACCTCCATACTGACCCGGTTCAGGGCCACCAGACCCCCAAACCGTTTGACAATATCCCGAACCGCTAACAGTGGCTTGCGATCATCCATCTTTCTACTCTCCCTTTTTCACCATTTCCGGGAAGAACTGGTCAATGAGTACCGCCAACACCAGAATAATTCCCACATACACATATTTATTATGGGTTGGTAATCCCAGATTTACCATCCCGGTTTCCAGAACTCCAATCACCAGAGTCCCAATGATCGAACCAATCATGCTTCCGGTTCCCCCATAGAGGCTGGCTCCACCGATGACCACAGCCACCACCGAGTCAAGCATCCTGGCCGAACCGGCATCCGCCCGACCGGTAACAAAACGCAGGGTGTACATAATCCCCGATAAGGCCGCAAAGAAGGAAGAAATCATGTAAACCCGGATGAGGTCCCGATCTACAGGGATACCGGCCCTGCGAGCCGCATCGATGTTCCCACCAATGGCATAGACATGCTGGCCAAACTGGGTGCGGGAGAGGATGAAGGCAAAGATGAGAAGAAGTACTGCGACCACCACAATGGAATACGGAACAATCCCAATGAGGTTGCGCATTTCGCCTTCCGCAATGTCAGGATGCCTTTCAAAAAAGGATATCCCTCTGCCGGGGAGAAAATAGGCAAAAAATCCATTCCCGATCTGACCCACCTCCGGAGGAAGAAAAGTAATCGGGAAACCCTTGGAAAAGCGAAGCGCAAAACCATTAGCCACTCCGTACATCCCTAAAGTCGCAATAAAAGGGGGGACTCTGAATCGCGCTACCAGAATCCCATTGATTAATCCCGGCAAAAGCCCCAGAGCCAAACCCACCACGATACCAAGTGGAATACAAAAAGAAGGTGAATACCCCCGAGCATAGAGATCGCGCATGATGATTGCTGAGATAACCGAGATAAGTCCCCGCACGAACCCCACCGAAAGGTCTATCCCTCCGGTGATGATGACGAATGTTTCCCCGGCAGCAAGAAGCAGTGCCGGAGAAGATGTAAGGAGGATATTGTTAAGCGTTTTTGGGGAAAAAAAACCTCTTCCAGTAACGCTGAAAAGGACCGAGAGAATAACCAGAAACAAAGCTACCCAGTTCCGACCGACCTGGACTGCAACCCTCTGTCCAGAATTCAAACGAGCGCTCTCCATCGCTTTTTACAAGTACAAGGAGGGGCATATGCCCCTCCTTGCTGCTTCAGTCTGCTCGATAAATATACTTCTGTGACTCAGGATCATTCACATTATCTTTGGTAAAGAAGAAGAACCCAGGAACCATCCTCTTGGGAATTTCTTTTCCTTCCACAAAGTACTGGTAGGCTGCCTCGACTGCCAGAGTCCCAATCTCATAGGGTTTCTGTGCCAGGACCAGATCAACTTTTCCTTCTTTCAGTGCTTTGATGAGGTCTTCGGTAGCATCCCAGGAAGCAATTTTGACCGCACCGGTAAGTCCGGCATTCACCACAGCCTGGTATGCACCCTGAGCGCTGTAGAGGTTGGTACCAAAAATTCCCACAATATCGGGATTTGCCTGCAGAGCTGCTGCAACCTGCTGCTGAGCCTTTTCCTGCACATCCAGATTGTACTCCACACCCACAATTTCGATGTCGGGATATTCCGACATTCCCTTCTTGAACCCTTCCACTCTTTCCACCACGCTTGACACATCGGGGTTGGTAGTTTCAATAAAGACTTTTCCTTTCTTTCCGATCATTTCTGCCAGATGATGGGCCACTTCTACACCACCCTGGAAGTTGTCCGTTCCGATAAAGGTGAGCGGGAAGGAGTACTCACTGGGTTTGGAGTAATCACCATCGCCGATATACGTATCCACGGTGATGATCTCGATACCACTGTCATGAATTCTCTTGAGTGGGGCGATAAGTGCCTCTTTGGAAGTGGGACCGGTGATGATCACATCAATATCTCCCCGGGCCGCAACGGCTTCCAGAATCGGTACCTGAATTTCCGGTCCCCAGGCTTTGGGGTATTCAGACACAAAGAGCTCGAGACCCAGTTCTTTGCACTTGTCAGCAATACCCTTCCCAATCATGTAGTAGAATGGATCGTCAATGGCTGGACACCAAGCAATTTTTGGTTTTTTGCCCTGGGCAAGGGCCAAACCACCGAGAAGACCAACTACCAGAACCAAAACAAGAGAAATAACCACCAATTTCTTCATCGCTTCCAATCCCTCCCTTTCAAAAATATGATCGACCTTTTTCCAAAATCACAAAACTACTTTAAACTAAAATTTCCTCTCCCCTCTCACCCCCTTTTTCAGTCTATCATCGCCATCCGGGCTTGTCAACGAAAAAAGTTTTCCTGAACAGCCTCTTGCTCCCTTCAGGACTGCTTCTCAAACTGATCTTTGCTGGCACCACAGACCGGACAGATCCAGTCAGGAGGCAATGCTTCAAAAGGGGTCCCCGGTGCCACTCCAGAGTCAGGGTCACCCTTTTCCGGGTCGTATACATAGCCACAGATGAGACATACGTACTTATCCATTTTATTCCTCCTCTCCAAAATATGGTATGAATACTAACCGCCACCAGACATAAAAATTCCAGGGAAGACCTGGCAAGCACTTCCCTGGAATTTTGGATATACCCTTACGCTTCACAGCGCTTGAGAAGGAGTTCCCACTCTTTGTCCACGTATGCCTGGATTTCTTCAATGAGATGGCGGTTTTCCGGTGTAAAGAGATGTTTGAATCTTCCCTGCGCCTTGAGCCACTCTTCAACCGGTTTCTTCTCCTTGGGTTTATAGGTAAGACGGTACTTCCCGTTTTCCACCTCGTACATGGGCCAGATACAGCAGTCGCTGGCCAGTTGCATAATCTTCATGGTATCGCTGGGCAGATGTCGCCAACCCCGGTTACAGGAAGCCAGAACGTTGATGAAAGAAGGGCCATCGGTATGGAAAGCCTTCTCGGCCTTACTGGTCAGATCCCGCCAGTTCCAGGGTGCCGACTGAGCCACATAGGGAATACCGTGGGCAACTACAATCTCCGTCAGATTTTTCCGCCACTGGAGCTTTCCAGGCTGCGCTTCGCCTTCAGGACTCGTGGTGGTCCAGGCACCTAATGGCGTGGCGCTGGAACGCTGGATGCCGGTATTCATATAGGCTTCGTTATTGTAGCATACATAGAGAAAACGATGCCCGCGCTCCAGGGCCCCGGAGAGCGACTGCAACCCAATATCGTAGGTTCCACCATCCCCTCCAAAGGCTACAAAATAGATATCTTCGGTAATCTCTCCCTTTCTTTTCTTCGCCCGGTACATGCTTTCTACCCCAGAGATGGTCGCCGCTACATTTTCAAAGGCATTGTGAATCCAGGGAATATCCCAGGCAGTGTAAGGAAAAATGGAGGTGGAAACTTCCAAACATCCAGTGGCATTTGCCGCCACCACCGGTTTGTCAGCCGCCATCAAAATCAAACGCACGGCAATCGGTGCACCGCATCCCGCACAGAGCCGGTGTCCCGGGGTGAGCATTTCTTTCCTTTTGGCCAGTTCCTTTAGACTGGGCATGTTTTCGCCTCCCTTACTCTCGCAAACCCAGATATCCAATGTGTTCTTCAACTTTGCCCTTTTGCACCACGTTCTCGATCTTTTCCAGGGCTTTGATGATATCCTCCGGATAGATGTCCCGTCCACCCAGACCGTAGAAGAAATTGATGATAAGTGGGTGTGACGGTGCATCGTAGAGCGCCGAACGGACCTCAGTAAACACCGGTCCACCAAAACCACCAAAGGAAACAGAGCGATCCAAAACGGCAACGCCTTTTAACGGTGCCAGGGCCTTAATGATTTCTGCTTTGGGGAAAGGACGGAAGCACCGTATTTTCAGGAGCCCCACCTTTTTCCCTTTTTCCCGCAGAGCATTCACTGCTTCTTTGGCTGTTCCACAGGTGGAACCCAGAGCGATCACAGCGTACTCAGCATCGTCGAGTTTATAGGACTCAAGAAATCCATAACTTCGCCCCGAGATTTTTTCGAATTCTTCAGCAACCTTTTTGATGACAGGGAAAGAATTATCAATCGCTTCAATCTGGGAGCGTTTGTGCTCGAAGTAATAATCAAAAAGGTCTAAGGGGCCATAGGTTACAGGATGCGAAAGGTCAAGCAGTGGATACACTGGTTTGTAGGGTCCAACAAAATTCTGTACCACTTCATCGTCCAGAACTTCAACTCTTTCCACGGCGTGGCTGATGATGAATCCATCCTGAGTTACCATTACCGGGAGTCGGACATTCAAATCTTCGGCAATCTTCACCGCCTGAATGATGTTATCATACGCTTCCTGGGCATTCTCGGAGAAAAGCTGGATCCATCCCGAATCACGTGCTCCCATGGTATCAGAATGGTCACAATGAATGTTAATATTCCCTGAGAGGGCACGGTTCGTAACCATCATGACGATGGGTAAACGCATGCTGGCAGCAATATACAGGACTTCCCACATGAGTGCCAGGCCATTGGCTGCCGTGGCCGTCATAACCCGGCCTCCTGCTGCAGCAGCACCGATACAGGCGCTCATGGCGCTGTGCTCGCTTTCCACCGTTACAAATTCGGTTTTCACCAGCCCCTCACTTACGTACTCCGCGAAACGTTCCACACAGTCCGTCTGGGGAGTGATAGGATAGGCGGCCACCACATCAGGGTTAATCTGCTTCATGGCATAGGCCACCGCCGCATTCCCGTTCAAGCCCATAACTCTCGCTTTGAGATTTATCGCCATTTTCGTACCTTCCTTTCTTCTACCTCTCCGGAATCATGTCAATGGCCTTGGAAGGACAGATACTGGCACAGATACCACAGCCTTTGCAGTGGTCATAATCAAAGCCAACCATGACCCCTTTATCCGCATCGACCTTGACCGAACCATCAGGACAGTATGCCCAGCAGAAAAAGCAATTAATGCACTTTTCCTTGTTCACCTGAGGTCTTTCGGTCCTCCAGTCACCAGTCTTGTAATCCCGAGCATTGCCCGCTTCGGTAATGATTCCACCAGGAACAAGTTCTTTCCAGCCTTTGGGTTTACTCATCCTATCTGCGCCTCCTCATGAGCTCTCTTGAGACACGTCAGATTCTTTTCGATGATTTCCTGTCTCAGCTTTTCTCCGAACTGGGAACGCACTGCCTCAAGAACCGTTTCCATTTTGACCTGGTCAAAAACTCGACACAGCGTCCCAAGCATTGGGGTATTCAAAACCACTCTCCCCAGAACCTCTCGGGAAATTTTTGAGGCATCCACCGTTACCACTGTCCCGGTCTTAAATCCCAACAATTCTCGCAGTTTGGCCGGAGAATCGGGAAAATTGGCCACCACGATGCCATTTTCATCCAGTCCTTCCAGCACATTCACCGCTCCAAACAGGGTGGGATCAACCACCACCACAATTTCAGGACTGGTAACCCCACAGTGAATGTTGATGGGCTTTTCGCTCACCCGATTGTATGCCTTAACCGGGGCACCCATTCTCTCTGGTCCATACTCGGGGAAAGCCTGGAAGTACTTTCCCTCTCGAAGAAGGGCATCGGCCAGAATCCTCGATGCCGTCACCACACCCTGGCCACCACGACCATGCCACCGAATTTCCA
>JABUEZ010000090.1 GCA_013314795.1 Candidatus Profundicultor aquiphilus
TTCATCCTCTTCCCAGGATATGGATAAAACTCCCCCGGGAAGGCGAATCTGAGCACTTCTCTCCAGTACTCCATTCAGCACTCCGGCAACGAGCACCGCACAGGCGCCAGTCCCACAGGCAAGGGTTGCTCCGGCTCCACGTTCCCACACTTTCACTTCTGCCTCGGTGGGACTCACCACACGCACAAACTCCACGTTGGTTCGCTGAGGAAAGAAGTGGTGATTCTCGATTTGCTTCCCCCATTCTTCCCAATCAGGGGGTATTTCAAAAATTACCACATGGGGGTTACCCATGGAAACAGCCGTAAAACGGAAAATTCGTTTTCCAAGGGGAAGCGGGGCATTCACCACCCGTTCTCCTTCCATGTTGACCGGAATTTCATTTGGGGTAAGACGTGGCCTCCCCATGTCGACTCTGACCTGTTCCACTTTTCCGTCGCACACCACCACTTGAGGAATGATCAAACCAGCTCTGGTTTCCACGGTAAAAGAAGGATGTTTCACCATGCCTCGTTCAAAGGCGAACTTGGCCAGACACCGGATACCATTGCCACACATCTCGGCTTCACTCCCATCGGCATTAAAGATGCGCATGGATAGATCCGCTTCCGGGGATGTACCAACAATAATCACTCCATCGGCGCCGATGCCAAAATGGCGATCACAGAGCCTTGGGGATAAAACCGACATCACAGAAAGCCATCGCTCAGCTTCACTATATTCTACAACGATAAAATCGTTTCCCAGTCCTTCCATTTTTACAAAGTGCACGGGCTTCTCTCCTCAGAGTTCCAGTATCGATTCAAGGCCATAGTAAAAACGGGGTTCCCGAAAGACCCGGCGTATGGCCATCATTACTCCAGGCATAAACGATGAACGATCCAGGGAGTCGTGGCGAATGGTGAGAATCTGTCCTTCTCCTCCAAAAATGACTTCCTGGTGGGCAACGAACCCTGGAAGACGCACGCTGTGAATGCACAAACCGTGATACTGCCCACCTCGAGCACCAGGAACCAGTTCCTGTCCTTTGTCCTGAAGAAGAATTCCCTCCTTTTCCATCCCTTCAGCGGTTTTCAGCGCCGTACCAGAAGGAGCGTCTTTCTTCTGGGGATGGTGGTACTCGATAATCTCGGCATACTTGAAGTACTTCGCCGCCAGCCTGGCAAAATACATCATGAGCACCGCCCCCAGGGCAAAATTGGGTGCCACCATACACCCGATTCTCCTTGCCTCACAATCCTTTCGCAACTGTTCCAGTTCCGCGAGAGATAGACCAGTGGTGCCAATCACAAGATGCAGGTTATGCGAAAGGAAACGGGGTAAATTTTGCCGTAGAGCTTCTGCATGGGTAAAATCACAGACGAGATGAGGGTTCTTCTCCTGAACGATCTTTTCCAGATTGCTTTCTATCACTATTCCAGCTTTACCAACCCCAGCCAAAACCCCAACATCATCACCACAACGATTTGTGTCGTACGCTCCCACAAGCTCAAGATCGCTTTCCCTAGACAGGGCTTTTACCACTTCTCTTCCCATTTTGCCCGCGGCGCCAGACACGAGCACTCGAATTGTTTCCACCTTATTTCCCTCCTCCACCGGCTTATTCTGGAATAATATCTCTCCGTACCAGATCACAGAAACTCTCTGGCCGCACTATGAGCTCTGCCTTGCCATCCTTCAGGAAAATCACCCCCGGCCGAGGAATCAGGTTGTAATTGGAAGCCATGGAATGGTTATAGGCTCCGGTCCCTTCCACTACCAGAACATCTCCCGGACATGGTGCAGGAAGTTCGATTTCGGGAATGAGCACGTCCCCCGACTCACAGCATTTTCCCACCACCGCCACCCTTTCAAGTGGATCACCTTTGACTCGATTACCCAACCAGGCCTGGTATTTTGCCCCATAGAGGATATGACGGGGGTTATCTGTCATTCCTCCATCCACCGCCACATACTTTCGAACTCCTGGAACCTCCTTTACCGTTCCCACCCGATAAATGGTACTGCCGGCCAGATTCACGATAGAACGGCCAGGCTCCACGATGAGCCTTGGCAAAGGATATGAGAGTTCCTGGCACACCTCCTTAACCTTCTTGCATATTGCTTCCACGTATGTCGGAATAGAGGGAAAACGGTCTTGATCCTGATCAAGGTACGGCACCCCCAGTCCACCACCGAGGTCCAGTTCCACAAGGGTGTAGCCGTACTTCCTTCGAAAATCATCCATAAACCGGAGCATTACTTCGGCAGCTTTTAAAAACGGCTCGAGGGTGTCAATCTGCGAACCAATATGGCAGTGCACTCCTCGAACCTCAAGGTGCGAAGAATCCAGTGCTTTCTTTATGGTCTTTTCAGCGATTCCCTCAAGAAGTGATAGACCAAACTTACTGTCTATTTTACCCGTAGTGATGTAGGCATGGGTATGAGGATCTATCCCCGGGGTTAAACGGAATAAAACCGGTACCGTCACACTGGCTCCTTTTGCTTCCTCCAGAAGGCAAGAAAGCTCCCATTCGCTATCAATCACCCATCGACCCACGCCTTCTTTCAAAACCAGCTTCCGCTCCTCCTCTGTTTTGTTATTCCCATGAAAGATAATTCGCTCGGTTGGAAAATCGCTGGTATAAGCAAGGTAATATTCCCCTCCGGAAACGACGTCCAGCCACAGATTCTCCTCTCGAACAATCTGACACATGTAGGAACACAAAAAGGCCTTCCCGGCGTATGCTACTTCGAAGTCGGTATAATGGCGGGTGAACGCTTCCCGGTATGTTCGCATGCTGGCACGAATCAAGGCCTCGTCAAAAACGTACAGCGGAGTGCCAAATTTTTCCGCAATATCCACCACGTCAACATTTGCAATTTCCAGATGATTTTTCGCATTGACCGTTTTATTCCCAAGCATTGCTTTGCCTCACTCACGGTTTTTGGTTTTCTTAACATACAAAACCAGCTTTGTCAATAAATTTTCCACTTTGAAATGGGACTCTGGAGTAATTTCTTTTCAGATAGGATCACCAATCCGGTGCAGACGAATAAGGTTACCGCTACCCAGAAAAGGAGAGCTAGCCACGAAAACCACGGGGTCTCCAGAGTGGACCAGGTGTTCTTGAAGTAACATCGTTTCGGCAACACGCAGACACGAAAGGTCGTCAACCCTTATTTCCTGGGGAAGCATTCGGGGGGAAACTCCCCAGATCATGGAGAGTCTGTAGAAGGTTCCCGAGTCAGGCGTAAGGGCCACAACCGGAACGGGGGGACGAAGCTGGGAAAGAAGAAAAGCCGTGAATCCCGACTGGGTAAATACCACGATGGCTTTAGCCTGGATGTCACACGCAGTGCGTACGGCACCGGCCACAATGGCTTCTGGGAATATTCCCCTTGGTTCGTACACCACTGGGATCCGGAAGAAAAAGTGTTCCTCAGCATTGGCAATGAGGGTGTGCATCATGCGGGTCGCTTCCACCGGGTAGCGTCCGGTGGCGGTTTCGGCCGAGAGCATCAGAGCATCGGCACCGTCAAGAACGGCGTTGGCCACATCAGTGACCTCAGCTCTGGTGGGACGCGGTGATTCCCGCATTGATTCAAGCATCTGTGTGGCCACGATGACGATACGCCCCTTTTTGTTGGCTGTATCCATGAGTTTTTTCTGGTACACTGGAACCATATCCAGGGATGTTTCAACGCCCAGATCGCCCCGAGCAATCATCACCCCCTCAGCCACGTCACAGATATCTTCAATGGCCCGAATCGCTTCGTGTTTTTCAATCTTGGCAATGAGGGGAATAGGCGAAAGGTGATTTTCTTCCATCCAGGTTTTTACCCGGAGAATGTCTTCGGCATCTTTCACAAAAGAAATGGCCACGTAATCCACACCCATTTTTGCCCCTTCCAGGAGGTCTCTTTTGTCCTTTTCGGTGAAGGTGCGCACCGAAGTTCGCGTCTGGGGAAAACTCACCCCCTTGCGAGATCGTAGCCACCCTCCATTGAGTACCTGGGCAATCAATTTGCTCGGGGTTTTCTCGGTGACCTGCAACTGGATGTTTCCATCATCAAAAAGAAGTATCTCACCTTCCCTGATATCCTCGAGAAGCTTATCATAGCGGATATAAATGTGTGATGCGGTAGTGGGGGAATCACCGGCCGAAATGGCTACCACTTCACCCTCTCGCAGCTCGATTTGTTCTCCTTCCACTTCTCCGATACGGATTTTGACTCCCTGAAGGTCCTGGAGAATCCCAATAGAACTGGAGAGAGCATGAGCTTCTTTGCGAAGCATTTCCGCCATGGCTCGGTGCCAGGATATCTCTCCATGAGAAAAATTGAGCCGAGCCACATTCATTCCGGCGCGGAGCATCTCTCGAATGATTTCTCGTTTCCCAGAAGATGGACCAAGGGTACAGATAATTTTGGTTCGGCGTACCTTAAACAAGTGACACCAGCTTCCCTTCCTGGCTGGACTGGTATACGGCTTCAATCACCGCCAGGTTTTGGATTCCGATTTCTGCAGCGATTTCCGGTTTCCTCCCTTCTCGAATCCACAGGCTGAAGGCATCGACTTCTCTGGCATAGAGCGGTTCAGGTACAAGGTCGATTTTCCGGTATCCTACTTCCTGGCGTTTTTGGGCTGCATCGTATCCCTCAGCAAAGTCTTCGCAAAGAAAGAGCCTTCCCCTACCATCCTGCCCGATGGTATTTTCGGCAAAGACTGCACCTTTTGTGCCATAAATTTCAAGAAGATTACGCGCCGCCCGGTCTGGAACATTGAAGTAGTTGTCCACGATCCCCTGTGCTCCGTTTTTGAACTTCAGGACCACGGTGGCGGTATCCTCAACCTCATAGTTATGGACAATGGTATCGAGTAGCCCAAAAACTGCTTCTGTTTCCCCCAAAAACCATTCCAGAAGATCGATACAGTGTCCTCCCATGTCCATCAGCGCGCCTCCTCCTCCAAGCGCTTTAACCTGCCTCCAGGCAGAGGGAATGGGTGGATACCAGCAGGTTAGCTGGGCTCTTCCGGCTACGGGCTGTCCCAGGATTCCTTCTCCAATCATTCTTTTGATCTCACGATGGTAAACGTTATAACGCATCATGTAACCTACTCCGAGTCGGAGTTCCATTTTTTCAGCAAATTCGGCCATTTCTTCTGCCTGTTTGCGATTCAACGCCAGCGGTTTTTCGCAGAGAACGTGTTTTCCGTCCTGGAGTGCGGCCATCACCTCTTCATGGTGAGCATAAACCGGCGACGCTACATATACTGCCTCGATATCTTCCTTTAAAAGGGAAGGAAGGTCTGTGAAGGTCCTTTCGATCCCAAACTCCCGGGCGGTTTCCTCAAGAACCTTTGCGTCCACGTCCATAAGGGCCACGATTTCCCCATATTGGGCATACTTTTGAACTTCTCTTATGGTTCGCCGACGAGCAATACCTCCGGCTCCGACCACCCCAAAGCGGACTTTTTCCATTGTTCCCTCCCCTACCTCTTATAGTAAGTATAAACCTTTTCAAAGGCCCGTACCATGAGTTCCACATGCTGGTCCTCATAGACGGGGTGACAGGGAAAACAGAAAGTTCGTTCTTCCAGAAAGGCAGCGTTGGGACAGAACACTTTTTCATAGGCTACCGAGCTCGGATCGGTGTACTCCCTGGATCGGAAAGGAAACCTGGTTCGCCCAAAACCGTTATGCTCGAGAAACGCCCTTTCCCTGTACATCTGGGGCCAGAGAACCGGCACAACCGGTACACCCTCGGCTTCGATTGCCTGCCAGAATTCCTTAATACTACAGGAAATTTTGTTCACATCAAGAACGACAGGGAAAAGCCAGAAGGAAATGAATTTCCCTTCTTTCCTGTGTGGTGGAAGATATAGGATGGCCTCATGCCCTGAGAGCGCTTCGAGGAGTTTTTCCCCGATGACCACCCGCCGGGGCCTGTTCCAGGAATCAAATCGCTCCAGCTCACACAATCCAATAATCGACTGGATTTCGGTCATCCGGTAGTTGAAACCCACCCGTTCATGGATGTAAAAAAGCTTTTTTTCCAGTTCCAGAAGCCGCAATCTTTCTTTCACATCATATCCGTGATCCCGGAAAGAACGCGCTCTCCAGGCGATCTCTTCATTATTTGTGGTCACACATCCACCTTCCCCACCGGTGGTGAAGTGCTTGGACTGACAGAAGCTGAAACACCCCACATGACCGATACTTCCCACTTTCTTCCCCTGGTATTCACTCCCGTGCGCCTGGGCACAGTCTTCAATGACATAAAGACCGTGTCTTTGAGCAATATCCATGAGAGCATCCATATCGCAGGGAATCCCATAGAGATGAACCGGCAGAATGGCTCTCGTTCGAGAAGTAATTTTCCTCTCCACATCCTCCGGGTCAAGGGTGTGGGTTTCCCGCCGCACATCGGCAAAAACGGGAATGGCTCCGGCCTGGAGAACACAGAATGCCGAAGCAATAAAGGAATAGGACGTCACGATCACTTCATCCCCCGGTCCAATCTCACAGGCAGCAAGGGCCGTGTGCAAAGCCGACGTCCCGTTGGTGGTGGAAATGCCAAACCGGCACCCGCAGTATTCGGCCCATTTTTTCTCAAACTCCATACCTTTTGTCCCGGTCCAGTAGTTCACCAGGCCTGTTTCTAAAGGTTTCAGGGCTTCTTGCTTGGTTTTTTCTGAAAAAGCCGGCCACATGGGAAACGGGTCTTTGTTGAGTGGTTCTCCTCCCAGGATAGCTAATTTCTCCATGTTTTCCCTCCTCTACGAGCATGATGGACACATCCAGTATACCGATTACAGAGAAGAAAAACCAGATGCATACCTCATAATGGGGAAAAACCACAAAAAGCTACCCCAACGGACGTCTCGGGACATCGCAACATCACACTTTGTTTTCGGCAAACACCCAGAATTTATTCCCCACGAAGTTCACAAGAAGTGATCCTGAGGTGGCCAGGATTTTGCTCTCCACCACCCCCCAGCTCCCCCGTCCCCGAACAAGATAAAGGAGGACAAGAGAAACACTCAGGGAGAGAAGATTTACCACTACGAATTTGACCACCTCGCTGAGTTGAATTGCCTTTCGACTCTGAAAGGTCCAGAACTTATTGAGGAGGTAGCTATTGGCCATCCCACAGGAATAAGAAACCACCTGAGCAAGGGCATAGAATACCTGCAGATATCCGTGAAGGAGGACAAAGATTCCAAAATCAATGAGCGTATTCGCTATTCCCACCAGACCAAACTTGACAAGCTGGACGAAATCTTTACGAATGTTCATCTTCTGAAGCGGAACCATCGGTTATTTTCTCCACGATGTAGAGGGGGCGATTTTTTGCTTCATCGTAAATACGTCCGATGTACTCTCCCATTACTCCCAGGATGATGAGGATGACTCCGCTGAAAAAAAGGTTGATGACGGCCAACGAGGCCCAGCCAGGGACAGTGTTTTTCCCCAGCAGTTTACTGATAAGGATGACGAGAAGATAAACGAAACTCACCAAGGAAAGCAAAAATCCGATGTACGAGGCAATCTTGAGGGGCTTATCCGAAAACGAAGTGATACCATCCCAGGCCAATTTCAGCATTTTGCGGAGAGGGTACTTGGTTTCGCCGGCGAAACGCTTTTCCCGGACATAGGGAAGGGCAACCTGGCGGAACCCAACCCAGCTCACCAGACCCCGCACAAAGCGGTTTTTCTCTCGTAAGAGGCGCATGGCTTCCACCACTTTCCGATCCAGAAGCCGAAAGTCCCCGGTGTCAAGTGGGATGTCAACATTCGTCATTCTTTGCAGGAAGCGGTAAAAAAGTGAGGCCGTCAGACGCTTGAAGAAAGTTTCCCCTTCTCTTTTCAAACGCTTTCCGTAAACAACCTCATACCCTTCCT
>JABUEZ010000091.1 GCA_013314795.1 Candidatus Profundicultor aquiphilus
GGGAAGTTTTTCCGCTTTATGATGGATACCAACTGGGGAATCCTCAATTATATCCTGGGAAAACTTTTTGGTGTTCCAAAGATTGCCTGGACCACGAGCTACGAGTATGCTCTTCCTTCTATTGTCATTGCCGATGTGTGGATCTGGACGCCGTTTATTGTGCTTTTGAGTCTGGCGGGGTTGTCCAGTGTGCCCAAATACCTCTATGAGGCAGCGGATGTGGACCGGGCTTCAGGGTGGTTCAAATTCCGCTATATCACCTTACCGTATGTGGCGCCCATTCTGCTTCTGGCGGTTCTTTTCCGGACCATGGATGCCTTTCGCTTCTTTGACCTGGTGTACGTGATTACCGAAGGAGGACCGGGATATTCGACGCAGATTGTGCCCTTCTATATTTATAAATTGGCCTTTTCTTACTGGCATACCGGTCGTTCCTGTGCTCTGGCCTATATTCTCCTCATCATCATCATTGCCCTGAGCAATATCTATATTACCTATCTCAATCGCCTGCGGCGGACCTGAGGAGGAAAAAACCATGAACGAATTTCAGCGAAGACAGGCGAAAAATCGGATTATCGTGGTGGTTCTGGTGGCGATGCTGTGTGTTTATCTTTTCCCGATTTACTGGATGTTTTCCACAGCCACCAAGACGAAGTTGGATGCGTTCTCGCTCCCTCCCAAGTGGGTGTGGCGACCACAGGCAGAAAACTTTCGCAACGTCTTTTACGTGGGAGGAGGAGGCGCTCTGGGAAAGGTGAAGGGAGTTGAGGTCAAACCAAAGCCATCGGCATTTTTGCGACAATTGGGCAATAGCATTGTGGTCTCTTTTGTGAGTACCATTCTGGCTACGTTTCTGGGGGCACTATCGGGATACGTGTTTTCTCGCATGAGGGTCCGGGGTAAGGACGATCTTCTTTTTGTGATTTTGAGTAGCCGGATGCTGCCCCCGGTGGTGATTGCCATACCTCTGGTGATGATGTACCGGGCTCTGGGGCTTTTTGATACACGCTTTGGGCTCATCATTATGTACACCGTGTTTAACCTGGCCTTTGCCGTATGGATGATGCGCAGTTTCGTGGATGATATCCCCATCGAATACGAAGAAGCGGCCCTAGTTGACGGGTATTCTCGGTTTCAGGCCTTTTTCAAGTTTATCTTCCCTGAAATGCGGGTGGGAATGGTGGCCACGGCCATTTTTAGTCTCATCATGACCTGGAACGAATTCACCTTTTCACTGTTACTCACCGGAGAGAAGGCCCGGACGGCTGTTCCTTCCATCGCTCATTCTCTGGGAACTGCCGGGGTCAACTGGGGACACATTGCCGCAGGGTCCTTTTTGATGGTCATACCGGTGGTGGTCTTTACTTTCCTCCTCGGTGGGAATCTCATCCGGGGATTTACCTTTGGAGCGATAAAGGAGTAGATGCCCATGAAGTTCCTGGCGCGGTTCAAAAAAATCATGGAACCTCTGTCCATTGTGCTCATCGTTTTCGGTATTTTCAGCCTGTGTCAGCCTTTTACCTATTTCCTGTACCATTACGGTTTTGCGTTTCTAGGGATTGGTACCGGCCTTTACATTCTCTTTTCTCATATTCCTCCCCTTGAGGAACTGAACCAGGGTGGGGAGGTTTGACCATGTCTGCAGTTCGAGTGGAAAATCTGTGGAAACGGTATGGAAAGGTGGAGGCGGTAAAGGGGATTTCCTTTGAAGTCCGGGAGGGTGAGTTCACCGTCCTTCTAGGTCCTTCCGGATGCGGGAAAACCACGACGCTGCGCTGTATTGCCGGTCTGGAACTCCCCAACGAAGGGAAGATTTATTTCGATACCGAGGATGTCACCCCTTTGAGTCCTTCAGCGCGAAATATCGCCTTTGTTTTTCAGCTCTACGCTCTGTACCCCCATCTTTCGGTCTATGATAACATTGCCTTTCCTCTTCGGGCAGAAGGGTTGCCCAGGGAAGAGGTGAAAAGGAGAGTAGACGAAGTGGTACGCCTTCTCCAGATTCAGGATTTGCTCCAGTTGAAGCCCCGTAAATTAACCAGCGGTCAGAAGCAGAGAGTGGCACTTGGTCGAGCTATTGTGCGCCGCCCCCGAGTATTTCTCCTGGATGAACCACTCTCCAATATCGATGCCAAACTCCGGGAAGTGACTCGAGGAGAGCTTAAGAAGCTACAAAAATCAATCGGTGCGACCACCATTTACGTCACCCACGACCAGGTTGAGGCCATGACCATGGCGGATAAAATCGTGGTGATGAATTTTGGTGACATTCAGCAGATTGGTTCGCCCCATGAAGTGTACCACTATCCGGCTAATCTCTTTGTAGCGCGCTTCATCGGGAGTCCGGGTATGAACTTCATTCCCGGAACCATTCATCAGCGGGAAAAGCTTGGCATTCTTCTTGACGGAGACTCCTTTATTCCTCTGGAAAATGAACAGGCTAAAGCGGTGGAAAAGGCCAGAACACTTTCTCCACAGGTTGTGGTAGGGATCCGTCCGGAAAACATTCTGGTGGTGCCAGAACAGGAAGCCCTGGTGAAAGGAGAAGTATACGTCTTTGAACCCCTGGGGGCGCAGAATGTGGTGACTTTCCGAATCGGAACCCACCTGGCCAAGGCACTTCTTCCGGGAGATGTTTCCTTTACGGTTGGTGAGCGGGTGAGTTTACGATTTAAAGAAGTGCGGGTCTTTAATGCTCAGGACCAGAAATTAATTGCTTAGGGTGACAACCATGGCTGAGCTCGTCGTTCAGAATCTAACAAAACGGTTTGGCAGGAAAGTGGCCGTTTCCAACCTCTCGTTGAAAGTGGAAAGCGGGAAAATCACGGTGCTCCTTGGGCCTACCGGTGCGGGGAAAACTACTACTCTACGCTGTGTAGCGGGTCTGGAGAAAGGCGATCAGGGGAGTATTACCATTGATGGAGTACGGGTCAATGATTTGCCACCCAAAGAACGGGATGTGGCCTTTGTGTTCCAGAATTTTTCCCTCTACCCCCGATATACCGTTTTTGAGAACATTGCTTCACCCCTCCGTATCCGGGGTTTTTCTCAGGATGAGATTGCAAAGAAAGTTAAGGAAGTCGCCTCTTTCCTCCATATTGACCATCTTCTGGATCGAAAGCCCATTTTCATCAGTGGTGGAGAGATGCAGCGGGTAGCCATTGCCCGGGCTCTGGTGCGTAACCCAAAGGTTTTTCTTCTCGATGAGCCGTTGACTAACCTCGATGCCAAAATTCGGGAAGAAATGCGCACCGAGCTCAAAAGGCTTCAGGGAGAAATGGCAGCAACCTTCTTCTACGCTACTCCAGATCAGGCCGAAGCCCTTTCTATGGCCGATACCATTGTCATCATCAATCATGGCTGTCTTGTTCAGGTGGGAACACCAACTGAAATTTACCAGAAGCCCCGAAATTGCTTTGTGGCCGATTTTGTGGGAAGTCCGGGAATGAACTTTGTTCCCGCGGTTTTGGAGGGGAACACGCTTCGGGTTGGTCCGGGGTACTTTTCTTTACCTCTTTCTTCCCCCATGGTGGAAGCGTGTCGGGTTAAGGGTGTGTCCGAACTCTTTCTGGGTATAAGACCAGAAGACATCGTGTTGAGTTTTACCGAGAAAGAGGGTTTTTACCCGGCCCTGGTGGAAGTGGTAGAGCCGTTAGGGGTTTTACAGATTGTGCGGCTACGGCTTGATGGACACACGGTACGAGTCCGGAGTGAGGAAAACACGAGTTTTCCTCTGGGTGAGAGGATTTTCTTTGGATTGAAGGAAGGAAAGCTGCACCTCTTTGATCGTCGGACAGAAGAGCGTATTGTTTAAAAAGGAGGACCAGCCATGTCTTTTGGTGTCAATCTTTTTCTGTGGACCGCAGGGTATACCGATAACGAAGTGGGTTTGATCACCAAGGTGAAACAGCTTGGGTTTGATGTGGTAGAAATTCCCCTTGACCTTCTCGACGCGATTAGTGTGGAAAAAACCAAAAGAGCCTTAGAAGAAACCGGTCTTGAGGTTACAGGGTGTGCGGTGGTGGGAGAGCGTCGAGATCTTATCAGCGAGAGCGCCGAAATTCGTAAGGAGGCCTTTACCTATTTTTCCCGCTGTTTGAAACTTCTTGCTTCCTGGGGTGGGACGGTTCTCTGTGGACCGGTGTACTCGGCGGTTGGAAAACTCACCGGAACGGCAAGGACCATGGAGGAGTGGAAAAGGGCTGTCTCCGGGCTCAAAGAGTTGGCCAAGGTGGCCGAGGACCTGGGCGTCCGGATTGCTTTAGAACCCTTGAACCGCTTTGAAACCTATTTCCTGAACACTGCTGAAGACGCGGTGGCGCTTGTTCAGGAAGTTGGAAGTCGAGCGGTGGGCATCCACCTTGACACCTTTCACATGAACATCGAAGAAAAATGCCTCTATAAGGCCATCAAAACTGCTGGTTCATATCTCTACCATTTCCACGCCTGCGAAAACGATCGGGGGACCCCAGGAGAAGGGCATGTGGAGTGGGACGATGTCTTCCAGGCTTTGCGGGAGGTGAATTATAAAGGAGCGCTGGTTATTGAATCCTTCGTTCCGGGGGTGAAGGAGATTGCCCGAGCTGCTTCTATCTGGCGGGAACTGGCTCCAAGCAGTGACTACGTGGCGGCGAAGGGCCTTGAGTTTCTCAGAAAGAACTGGCAGGCATAAGGCATTTATCCTTTGGTAAGGTTCCAGATGAATGAGATGGATACTGATTTTTTCAGGGGTATCCATCTCATTATTTTTGGTACGTTTTGAGTTACTTTGAAATAATCAGACTTCGAATTCCATTTTAGTATTTCCAAAGGAGGCTGAAGCCATGAAAAACTTCGAATACTGCAATCCCGTCCAGGTATTCTTCGGCAAAGGAGAAACCGACCGGGTGGGGGAAGTGTGCGCTCGGTTGGGGAAAAAGGTGTTATTCGTCTATGGTGGGGGGAGCATCAAAAGAAACGGTCTCTATGCCAGAGTGATGGAAAGGTTGCGAGAGCAAAACCTCACCGTGTGGGAAGTATCGGGAATCCAGCCCAATCCCCGCATCGACAAAGTCCGGGAAGGAGTGAAACTCTGCAAAGACCACGGCATTGAGGTAGTCCTGGCCGTGGGGGGAGGAAGCGTTCTTGACAGCGCCAAAATCATCGCCGCCGGAGCCACCTATTCTGGCGATCCCTGGGACTTCTTCATCGATAAAGCGCCAGTTACCGGGAGAATCAAGATTGTCACGGTGCTCACCCTCGCAGCCACCGGTTCGGAGATGAACCACAATGCTGTCATCAGCAACGACGAAACCAAAGAAAAACTGGCGGTTGTCGATGCCCATATTTACCCCGATGTCTCCATCCTCGATCCGGAAAACACCCTCACCGTCCCCCGGGACCAGACCGTAAACGGCATCGTGGACATGACCGCCCACGTGTTTGAGCAGTACTTCCATCCCACTCCAGAAACTCCACTTCAGGATCGCCTCAGCGAGGGAATCCTGCAAACCATCATTGAGTATACTCCTCGCCTCCTTTCTAACCTTGAGGATTACGATGCCCGGGCCACCATCATGTGGTGCGGAACCCTGGCCCTCAACCACCTGATTGAGGCCGGCGTGGAAGGGGACTGGGCTACCCATCGTATTGAGCATGAACTGAGTGCCTTTTACGACATCCCCCATGGGGCAGGATTGGCCATCGTCTTTCCCCAGTGGATGCAGTATGTCCTGGATGTGATTCCCCACAAATTTGCCCAGTTCGCCGAACGGGTGTGGAAAATTCCCCGCAATGGCCGAAGCGACCGGGAACTTGGCCTCCTGGGGATTGAAGCAACCAAAAAGTGGTTTTCCCAAATCGGGGCTCCGGTAACCTTGCGTGAAGTGGGTATCGGCGAAGAACATTTCCCGGTAATGGCCGAGCGGGCCACCAAAAAAGGCCCCCTTGGTTCGGTGAAAAAGCTTTATAAAGACGACGTCCTGGCGATTCTCCGAATGTGTCGGTGATAATCTTAGGATAGAAGAATAACCATCCCCTTCGAGAGACTTCTCGAAGGGGATGGTTGGCTATCGACGGACGTATGCGCTTTTGAGAAGCTGGAGTACGTCCTCTGGGGTTGGTACCCGCGGATTAACCGTGTAATCGGGGAGTTTAAAGGTGTATTCGGCGATTTCCTGAATGTCCTCTTGGGGAATTTTTAGACTCTGGAGATCGCACCACATGCCGATATTTTTGAGAAAATCAACCATGATTGGCTCGAGTTGTTTGGCGGCGATTTCGTCATTTTCATGGGCCAATTCCGGGTGGAAGATTCTGGCTACCGTAGCAAATTTTGGAATGGCGCTGGGTAGCGTGTAACGCAAAAATTCCGGATATATAACGGCCAGGGCCTCGCCGTGCATCACCCAGGGTGCTTTTCCGCCTATGGACATACCAATACCGTGAGGAAGTGTAGTGCCGCAATTAGCGATAGAGAGACCGGCAAGGGTATCGGCCCAGGCCATGTTGGTTCGTGCTTCCTGGTTGGAAAGATTTTGGAGAAGCGATGGTAGAGTTGTGGCAATGATGCGCATACTCTCGATGGCCAGAAGGTCGGTGTAGGGATTGGCGTTGATATGGATGTAGCTTTCAAAAGCGTGCGCAAAGGCGTCGAAACCGGTAGAAGCAGTGATGTGTGCGGGGACCGTCATCATAAGCTTTGGGTCCACGATAGCTTCTTTGGGGAAGAGCTTTGGGTCGACTATTGCCGATTTAAAGCGTTCTTTGGGATTGGTCAACACGGACACAGCGGTTACCTGAGACCCTGTGCCGGAGGTGGTGGTGATGGCAATAACGGGAAGCACTTCTTTTTCGATTTTGTGTTCCCCAAACAGGCGATATCCCCATGCTGTCCCGGGGTGTGTGGCTTCCAGGGCAATCGCTTTTGCCGTGTCGATACTGGATCCACCACCCAATCCTATGACCACTTGAGCTTTAAATTCCTTGGCGATTTGAGCGCCTTGAGAAATACTTTCGGTGGTGGGATTTGGGACAACCTGATCGAAATGTTGCACTGTCACCCCATAGTTTTTAAGGATTTGCTTTGTTTCGTTGAAGACTTCCTCCATGGCGGGAAAGGGTGGTACGGTGACCAGGAGTGCCCGGGTACCGTACCGAGCTGTAATTGGTCCAACTTCCTTTAATTTTCCCCAACCAAAGTGAATACGAGTTGGTTGATAGTAGGTAAAGTTATTCATGGTGGTTTTTCCTCCTACTCTTTTTACATGCATTCGCCGGCGGAACAGCGAATTCGTAACGAAGTTGGCAAAGTAATCCTTTTGGGCGTTTTCCGCTTGGTCCGAAAACGCTCTACGAGGAGTTCTGCCCCCACTTTTCCGATGTCAAAAGCAGGTTGAAATACCGTGGTGAGCGGGGGAGAAAAATGAGCAAACCAGGGAAGGTCGTCAAAGAGGACAAAACCAATGTCCTGGGGGATTTTCAAACCAAGTTCGTGGAGGGTTTCGAACGCTCCGATTCCCATACTGTAGTTACAGGCAAAGATGACCGATGGTGGTGAAGGGTGAGAAATAAAATACTTGGTTGCTTCGACTCCACTATTTTTTAAGAAATCCCCTTCGAAAATATCAACGTGGTCTTGAGTAAGCCCTGCTTCTTTAATGGCCTCAAGGGCTCCTTCAAGGCGTTCTTTTCCGGTGGAAGCGTTTTGGGGTCCAGCGATGATACCGATTTTTTTATGACCAAGCTTGAGAAGATGCCGGACCAGCTCTTTCGCACCCTGTTTGTTGGTGACGTCGACAAAGTCTATCACTCCTTCGCCGGTCACCTGTTTATCTAAGACCACAAGAGGAATGCCAAAATTGAGAAAAAGGGTCAGGTCGACATCTCCA
>JABUEZ010000092.1 GCA_013314795.1 Candidatus Profundicultor aquiphilus
CATAAAGGGGAATAATCAACTTTTCAAATTGCTCAAGCTGCATGGCGATGACTTCCTGCGGAGAAGAGGGAACGGAGAGATAATACGTGTCGGGAAAGAGAAAACCTTCAAGATGAGAAATTCCCTGCAACCACTCCTTTCGAAAGGCTTCAGGATGGGCCACAAGTTCGAGATACTCCTTACTTTCGCAGATTCCCTTTTCTTCAAGAATTTGCGCCATCTGTGCCGAGGTTAACCCCTCCGGAAAGGTTACCTTCTCCTGAGGCGGACCACTTTCAAGCTCCCGAACGATTCTATAAATGGACCTTCCGGGCGGAATGCGGTAACGTCCCGCCACCACCTTCTCTTTCTGGGCAAAGAATACAAAGAGCCGGAAAAGATGAGCCGAAGCGATGCCTTCCTCTTCCAAAAGAGAGGCCACCTGCGAAACCGGAACGCCTTTAGGAATGAATACCGTACGCGCTTCTCCTTTTTCCAGGTCCTCATAGAAGGCCATTTTTAAAAACACACAGAGAATCCAGGCCCAGCACAAAACCATAACATACCGGGGCTTCATCGTCCTTCCCTATCAAGATAAGTCTGCAAAATCAGCGTTGCGGCAAGCTGGTCGATGGTTCCTTTGCGCTTTTTTCTTCGTACCCCAGCTTCAATCAACCGTTTTTCCACCTCTTTCGTGGAAAAACGCTCATCCCACAGGATTACCCTCCCGGAGAATACCTTTTCGATACTCTCTTTGAGAGTCTGGATTTGTTTTGCTCGTTCACCGGGTGAGCCATCGGTGCGGAGCGGCCAGCCAAGGACGACTTCTTCAGCCCTGAGTTCTTGCACTATACGAAGTAGTGGCTCCAGGTCTTTTGATCCTTCCAAAACGCCATAAGGAAAAGCAATAGATCCACCGCGGTTAAAGGCCACCCCGATGTGCTTTTCCCCGATATCAAGCGCCACGACCCTTTTCATGCTGACCAAGCAGTTCCTCCACCCGAGAGAGGAAGGCTTCCCAGTCTTTTTCCGGCAACCCACCGAACTGAGCAAGATGGGGTTTCCCTCCCCCGCCTCCCCCAAAATTTTTAATCACTGCTTTGACGATATTGCTGAGGTTCAGCTTTTCAAAATTCCCCAACCCTGCTGTAACACCCTGAATTCGCCCATCCCGGAGGATACCCAGAACCATGACTTTCTCCAGTCCCTGACGACGTGCTTCATCGACCACTTCTTTAAGCTGATCGAGGTCAAGCATTGCATCCCGCAGGAGATACGCCACAAGAGGCTTCTCTCCTCCATGCTGGGCTCTGGTCACTACCTCCCGGAGGAGTTTCTCTTTCTCCGCCTGAAGGAGCGCTTTTTTGAGCTTTCTATTTTCTTCCTCCAGGTTTTCGATAGTCAACGGAAGGTTGTCCACGCTGACCCCCACCGATTTCTGAATCTCGGCGAGGATTTTTTCCCGACGGTTCAGGAACTCCAAAGCCTTCACTCCGGCCACAGCTTCGATTCTCCGTAAACCTGAGCCGATACTACTTTCCGATATGATCTTAAAGAGGCCTGCTTCGCTGGTATTACGCAGATGTGTTCCTCCGCAGAGCTCGGCAGAATAATTTCCCATCCGGACAACCCGCACCACGCTCTCATACTTTTCCTCAAAGAGGGCCACAATTTTCCTTCTCTGGATTTCTTCCAGCGTCGAGTAAGAAATATGCACCGGAAGACCAGCGAAAATCTGAGCATTAACCCGGGACTCTACTTCTTCGAGTTCCTGAGGAGAGAGTGGCGCAAAATGAGTAAAGTCAAACCGTAATCCCTCCTCAGCCACGTGGGACCCGGCCTGCTTCACCTGCTCTCCCAGAACTTCTCGCAACGCCTGATGGAGAAGGTGGGTGACGCTGTGATGCGTCTCCAGCAACTTGCGGCGCCTGGCATTGATCACCGCTCTCGCTTTCTCTCCGGACTTTATCGTCCCTTCCCGAACAATGCCCTCATGAACAATAAGGCTGGGCAAAGGGCTCAGGACTTTCTGGATTTCCACCTTTCCAGAGGGTCCGAAAATCCATCCCGTGTCCCATTCCTGTCCTCCCTTTTCGGGATAGAAAGGAGTTCGATCCAGAACTACCATTACCCGATCGCCACTTTGCGCTTCCTCCAGGAAATCCTCTCCGTTAGAGAGAGCGAGAATCCTCCCCTCGGTTTCCTGGCATTCATACCCCAAAAACGCCGTCTCGAATCCCTGAAAGAATTCTTCCAGCTTTTTCTTTCCTTTCAGCTCTTCGGCTTTCATTTCATGAGCCTGACGGGCTCGTTCTTTCTGTCTCTGCATCTCCTCTGCGAATTCCTCTTCCGAGTACGAAAAACCTTCTTCTGCCAGGATTTCCCGGGTGAGGTCGGGAGGAAACCCATAGGTGTCATAAAGTTTAAACACCTCTGCGCCTGAAAGTTGTTTCATTCCAGAAGTCCGTTTTTCCTGCAGGATTTTTCCCAGGTACTCCATACCCAGGGACATGGTCTCTTCGAATCGTTTCTCTTCCTGAAAAACTACCTGTGAGATAAGCCGTTCCTTATGGCGGAGCTCCGGATAGGCCACACTCATCCTTTCGATAACCGCAAAAGAAAGCTCGTAGAGAAAAGGTCGAGACAGAGCAAGCTTTTTCCCCTGACGGTAAGCCCGGCGAATGAGACGCCGGAGTACATACCCTCGTCCCTCATTGGCCGGATACACACCGTCTGCCACGAGAAAAGTGATGGCCCTCACGTGATCGGCAATGATGCGGAAGAAGGGCCTGGTCTCAGGAGGACCGTATTTTTCCCCAGACATCTTTTCCAGAGCCACAATGATGGGCTGAAAGAGGTCCGTCTCAAAGTTCGTTTCCGCATTTTGCATCACCGAGGCGATCCGTTCCAGACCCATTCCTGTGTCAATATTTTTACGGGGGAGCTCGATGAGGGTCCCATCTCCCTGGCGGTCGAACTCCATGAATACCAGGTTCCAGACCTCAAGGTATCGGTCGCAATCACACCCTGGCTTACAATCGGGTTTTCCACATCCCCGCTGAACCCCGGTGTCATAGTAAATTTCCGAGCAGTACCCGCAGGGCCCCACCGGCCCCGAGGACCAGAAATTGTCTTCATCTCCAAGACGAATGATTTTTGTTGCAGGCACACCCACCACTTCCTGCCATATCGAAAAGGCTTCATTATCTCGATGGTGCACCGAGACCCAGAGCTTCTCAGGAGGTAGTCCCAGATGGCGGGTGAGGAATTCCCAGGCCCACTGGCAGGCCTCTTTTTTAAAATAATCACCGAAAGAAAAATTGCCCAACATTTCAAAAAAGGTATGATGACGGGAAGTATAACCAACCCGGTCCAAGTCGCTCACCCGGACACATTTTTGTACCGTGCAGACCCTTCTGAACGGAGAACGCACCTTCCCCAGAAAAATGGGCTTGAAAGGCACCATCCCTGCAATGGTAAGAAGGAGAGTGGGGTCATCAGGAATCAGCGAAGCGCTGGGCAAACGCTCATGCCCTTTCTCCACAAAAAAATCAAGGAAAGCCTCTCGGATTTCGCCACTTTTCATGACACAGTCGCTCCTTTTATGCACTCTACAACCTGAAATGTTCGCAAACGGCGGTTGGAAGAAGGCATCCACTTCACCTTTATCGGAAAGGCAAAATCGGGCTGCAGCCGGCCTTTTTCCAACCAGAAAAGCGTCTCAGAATTGTGGTACTGCCCGGGATTGGCCCTGACCACCAGCGTCACCGGTTCATCAATCCAGATAACTTCGCCAATCTCAGGAAGTTTCCGCAGTACATCCTCAATTTTTGCTTGCAGATGCCGTGGTGGAAGCGGTTGAACATTGATGAGAGCCTGGTTTCTCCCTAAGGGACCGATAATCTTTACGTTGGCGATATTCCTCTCAAAGCCCGCTTCATCAAGGACCTGCCAGAGCATTTCGTTACTTTTCACCACCGCCTGGGCATGGTATGGGGAAACAAGTGGCTTCAGGAGATGTTTCACAAGACACCCTTCGCGCAGGGAATTTTCCCCGATTCTTCGCACCGGCAGACGAAAAAAAGAGGCAAGGTTCTGAATTTCTTCTTTTTCCAGGTCAAAAAGAGGAGAATAGGTGTTGAAAAGGAGCTTCGTTCCTCGCTTCCCCCAGCTGTCGCTCTGGTTGGCACCGCCCACGATGAGAACACCGTTTCCGAAATAGCTCCTGATGGTTCCCAGCTTGGCTTTTTTGGTACAGAGATTGCAGGATGGACCACCACTGGCAATCTCTTCAAGAGTTACCTTCCCGGGCAAAAAATAATGTGCAACATCGAAATAATCCCGGAGAAAAAGGACCTGACGCCGAGCTTTTTCCGGGAAATACTCTCCCCAGTCCACGGTGCAGGCGATAACCTTATCCTTTCCCAGTGCCAGCAGGGAAAGAAACAGGGCAACCGTGCTATCCAGTCCTCCCGAAAGCGCCACCACCACTTTAGAAAAAGAAACGCTGATTGCCCGGATTTCCGCAATCAGCGTTTCGGCTAAAAACAAAGGTGAATCGGTATGAACCGCAACCATCATTTTTTGAGATTGTGCAAGATGTTGGTGAGTTTTTCTCCGATGACATCCCCCAAGGTAACTTTCCCATTGGGGGTAGCATGTTCGCGATGTTCTTTCTCCTCTTCCTCCTTCAGCGCCTGTTTGATACTCAGGCCGATCTTTCTTTCGCCATCATCCAGCTTAATCACTTTAACTTTGACTTTGTCACCCTCTTTAAGAACCTCGGAAGGAGCAGAAATTCTCTGTTCCGATATCTCGGAAATGTGAACCAGCCCGTCCCATCCTTCTTCCAGCTCCACAAAGGCTCCAAAATCAACCACCCGCACTACTTTCCCTTCATGGATGCTTCCCACCGGATACCGGCTTTTCACACTTTCCCAGGGATCGGGAAGAAGGGCCTTTCGGCTTACCACAATCCTCTGCTCTTCCGGTTTAAATTCGATGATTTTCAATTGCAGAGTTTGACCTTTACGCAACACCTGGCTGGGGTGTTTAAGCGGTTCCCAGTTTATTTCGGAAAGGGGAAGCAAAGCTTCCACTTCTGGAGACAACTCCACAAAAGCGCCAAAGTTCATCAATCTTTGAATGTGACCCTCGACCATGTCTCCCACCTGCCACCGGGTTTTAATCTCCTCCCAGGGGCTAGGACGCAGTTGCCTGAGACTCAGAATGAGCTGCCGGTTTTCCCGGTCAATTTCGATGACTTTGGCGTCAACTAACTGGTTCCTGCGCAAAACTTCGTTGACCCGGCTCACCCGTTTCCAGGAAAGCTCCTCGAGAGGAATCTTTCCCTCGATCCCTTCTTCTACTTCCACCAGCGCACCCCGGGTATTCAACTTGTTGACTCTTACCTTAATCTGGCTTCCCAGGGGATATTTTTCCTCTATGTTTTCCCAGGGGTCAGGAAAAACCTGCTTGAGACCCAGAGAAATCCTCTTCTTTTCCTTATCAATTTCAAGAACTCGAGCCTCCACAATATCTCCCACTTTCACCACTTCCCGGGGGTGCTTCACATAACCCCAGGAGAGGTCGGAGATATGGATGAGCCCTTCTAACCCTTCCTCAATCTCCACAAATACTCCAAAATCCTTGAGAGAAACCACCTTACCCTTGATGACTTCCCCCGCTTTGACTTTTTCTTCTATGTTCTCCCAGGGGTCAGGGATGAGCCGCTTGAGACTCAGCGATATCTCTTCCTTTTCGGGATTCCAGGCGATGACTTTGGCTTCTATTTCCTGGCCTTTCTGGAAAAGCTCTTCCAGTTTTCCCACTTTTCCCCAGGATACTTCGGATACGTGAAGGAGTCCATCAATACCGCCAAGGTCCACAAAGACACCAAAACTGGTGATATTGCGGACAATTCCCTTGCGAACCTGACCAACTTTTAAAGAAGCAATGGTTTCCTGCTTACGGCGGTTCAGTTCTTCCTCAAGCACCGCCTTCCGGGAAACCACCACGTTACGACTGCGACGGTCGGCCTCGATGACCTTAACCTGGATGGATTGGTCGAGAAACTCATCCAGATTCCGGGGCATCAAATCGACACAGGAGGCAGGAAGGAAAGCATTGATACCCACATCCACAATGAGGCCACCCTTGACTTTCTTTCTCACTTTAGCATTCAAAATTTTTCCCTTTTCCTTACTCTCCTCTATGTCAATCCAGGCACCCTGATAGCGGGCCTGCTCTCGAGAAAGCCAGATATATCCCTGGTCATCAATCTGAGTGACGATGGTCCAGACTTCTTCCCCTTCCTCTAACTGATTCTCCACTTCCCCTTCTCTTCCCTGGGCTCTTTCCTTAAAAGGAAGAATCCCTTCCGCTTTATAGTTAATGTTGACAAAATATCCTTCTTCACCCTTTTTGACCACTTTGCCCTTGATCAATTCTCCAGGTCTTACCACGCGGATCTGGTCCAGGTTCTCATTCAGGAGGTTCATTGCCTGTTCTTGCACGTTTTCGTTTTCCACCTTCACGCACTCCTTCCTCGGTTTCCGTACTCACAATATGTGACCCCGCTTTTGCGGTGTGCCAACCGCTTTGATCCTCGTCCTCAAAAAGGTGGGTACCCTCTCAAGTAAACCCTGGTTTACCTGACGTCCGGGTTCCCGAGACAAGGGTGTTGGGTCAAAGCCTCCTTTGGCATCACCAACAAAGCAGGGTCACGAACCGATTATCCTTTTTTGATTGCAAAGACATAATAACACAAGAGAAATATTTTTTCAAATTTCTTCAGCAATGCGTATCCCTAAAATCCTGAGTTGTTCTTCCGTAACCCTGGAGGGAGCACCGGTTAAAAGACATACCCCTTTTTGGGTTTTGGGGAAAGGAATCACTTCCCGAATGGAATCTTCACCACACATGAGCATGACCAGCCGGTCAAACCCCAGAGCAATCCCCCCGTGAGGAGGACATCCGTACCGAAGCGCTTCCACAAAGAACCCAAACTTTTCTTGAATGGCCTGTTCATCCAGGTTTAAAAGCCGAAAAATCGTCTGCTGAAGGTTGGTATCGTGAATCCTGATGCTTCCTCCTCCCACTTCATATCCGTTGAGAACCACATCATAGGCCTTTGCCCGCACTGAGGCAGGATTTTCTTCTAAAAGAGGGAGGTCTTCATCCAGTGGAGCAGTAAAAGGATGGTGAACCGAATCCCACCGTTTTTCTTCATCATTCCATTCGAAAAGTGGAAAATCAACCACCCAGCAGAATCGGAAATCACCAGGGCACACCTTTTCCTTTCCTATCTGCAAACGGACACCGCCCAGGAATTCGAGAAGCCGATCCCTTTTTCCAGAAGCCAGAAGAAGCACCGAATTTTCCCGGAACTGGTACCGACCAAAAAGTGTCGTGAACGTTGACTCCTTCAATTTACCTTTTAAGGGAGAAGTCCACTCGGTGGATGAACCCTTAATCCAGGACAGACTCAGATTTTTACTCTTCGCTTCCTGGGTCAGCGTATCGAGTTTCTTGCGAGAAAACGTTTCTCCTTCCGGGAAAAACAGAGCCTTGACTCTGGTTTCCGGTTCTCTCTGGGGTGGGAATGGCTCTTCCTGAAAAATGTCCGTGAGGTCATCAATGGTGATGGGAATCCTCAAATCGGGCTTGTCCACTCCATATTTTTCCATGGCCTCGTGATAGCGAAGAACCGGAAAGGGGGTTTCCACACTACGCCCCAGGACTTCCTCAAAAAGACAGGCAATCATATTCTCGGTAAGACGCATCACGTCAAGCGCATCCACAAAGGACATTTCAATGTCGATCTGGGTGAACTCAGGCTGTCGATCGGAGCGCAGGTCTTCATCGCGGAA
>JABUEZ010000093.1 GCA_013314795.1 Candidatus Profundicultor aquiphilus
GAAAAAGAGCGAACGAAACTGGTGGTAGCATGGGTGATCATTGCCATTATTCTGGTGGTTAATGTTCTCCCTTCTATCTGGTTAATCCTGACTTCTCTGAAAACTCGTTTGGATATCTTTGCCATTCCGCCACGATTTATTTTTCAGCCTACCTGGAAAAATTACATATCGGCATTTGGCAAAAGACATTTTCTTCCTATGTTTTACAACAGTCTCATTATCTCGGTGAGCACTACTTTGCTCTCTTTGGCGGTGGGGACGCTGGGGGCTTATGCTCTGGCACGTTTCCGCCTCTTTGGAGGAAAACACATCTCGTTCTGGATTCTGAGTACCAGAATGTTTCCACCGATTGTTTTGGTCATTCCCTTTTATATTATGGCGACTCGCTGGGGGTTGCACGACTCGAGGTTTTTGATGGTGATCGTATACACCACGTTTAACTTGCCTTTTGTGGTCTGGATCATGCGCAGTTTCTTTGAGGATATCCCCTATGACCTTGAAAAGGCAGCGATGGCCGATGGATATACCCGGTGGGATGCTTTTTGGAAAATCATTCTTCCTTTGAGTGCACCGGGTCTGGTGACCACGGCGATTCTGTGTTTCATCTTCTCCTGGAATGAATTCCTGTTCGCCAATGTTTTGACTGCGGCGGTAGCAAAGACTGTTCCTGTGGGTATTCGCGGCTTGGTGACCTCTCGGGCCATCGAATGGGGTGAGATTGCTGCTGTGGCGACATTGCAGGTTATTCCCGTGCTGGCCTTCACCTTTGCAGTTCAGAAGTATATTATCAGAGGCCTAACTTTAGGGGCGGTCAAGGGTTAAAATTCAAAAGAGGGAATGAATGCCATGGATTTTGGGTTTGGAGATCGTCTGTTTGTTTCGGTGATGTTGACTTTTGGCCTGGGATTTTTGTGGTTGGGATGGTTAGAGCGCTACATAACAATTTGGGTCGTGCCCTTTATAGGTCTTGCGGTAGCTTTAACGCTGATTATCCCGTGGTATAGAGCCTTCCGGATGGAAAAACGGAGAGAACAGG
Organism: Candidatus Profundicultor aquiphilus; assembly: GCA_013314795.1. Lineage (GTDB taxonomy): Bacteria > Atribacterota > Atribacteria > Atribacterales > Caldatribacteriaceae > Profundicultor > Profundicultor aquiphilus. The sequence continues at coordinate 1,037 of JABUEZ010000093.1, forward strand.
AAGAGCTCAGACACATGGAAAAAGAAGCCCTGAAAGAAAGGTGAATGGGCCATGGCTGATTTAGTTCTGAAAAATGTTTGGAAAAAATATGGAGAAGTTGTGGCGCTGAAGGGAGTTAATCTTCATGTCCATGATGGGGAGCTCGTCACTATCCTCGGCCCTTCCGGTGCGGGGAAGACTTCGCTTTTACAGACCATTGCTGGAGTGGAAGAAATACAGGTAGGAGAGATTCACATTGGAGGACAGCGAGTGGATAGCCTTCCTCCTTTTCAGAGGAACGTAGCCATGATTTTCGAAACCTATGCACTTTATCCTAACAAGACGGTTTATGAGAATATGGCTTTCCCCCTGCGTTCTCCGTATATTAAATTTCCCAGAGAAGAAATTGACCAGCGGGTGAGAAAGGTCAGTGCGATGTTGCAAATTGACTGGCTTCTGGATAGGAATGTGGCGCAACTCTCGGGAGGGCAAAAACAGCGAGTTGCTTTGGGAAGAATGTTAGTTCGTAGCCCTCAGCTTTTTTTGATGGATGAACCGATTGCCCACCTGGATGCCAAGTTGCGTCATCGCTTGCGTGCCGAACTCAAGAATATCCAAAGAACCTTCGGTATTACTACGCTCTACACCACCCATGACTACCGGGAAGCTCTGGGCATGGGCGACCGGATTGCCATTCTCAACAAAGGAATCATGATTCAGGTGGGGACCCCAGATGAGATTTATAATATACCCCGGAATGATTTTGTTGCTGGGCTGGTAGGCGACCCCCCGATGAACTTTTTTGAGGGAACACTGGTGCAAACCGGAAGTACCTTGGTGGTTCACACTGGTGCTTTTCAGCGCGAAGTTCCGGGAGAAATCGTTGGTCCGCTCCAAACGTTGAAGAAGAATGCTGTCAAGGTGGGATTGAGACCTTCGGACATTCTTTTGAGTAAGCAGGAAGTGCCTGGTGGTTTTGCCGCTCAGGTATACGTGGTTGAACCGCTGGGTGTGGTCAAAGTGATTACTCTGGAGAGGGAAGGCATGAAATTTCAAGCGAAGTACATGGGTAGCGATGATTTTGAGATGGGAGAGCGAGTTTTCTTTCATTTTTCTCCCCAGCGTTTGTATTTTTTTGACCCGGAAACGGGTCTCAATATGCTCATTTCCCAGTAGAGGTAGGGTTGACAATGGCGAATGTGAGCCTGAGGAATTTATGGAAAAAGTACGGTAAGGTGGAGGCGGTTAGGGGAATCAATCTGGAAGTGAGAGATAAGGAGTTCGTTGCCTTTCTTGGTCCTTCAGGTTGTGGGAAAACTTCTACCATGCGAATGATCGCAGGGCTGGAGCACATTTCGGGAGGGGAAATCTACATTGGCGACAAATTGGTCAACCATCTTGGTCCTGAAGAGCGAAACATTGCTATGGCTTTTGAATCGTACGCTCTGTATCCGCCGATGACGGTTTTTGATAACATTGCTTTTCCACTGCGAGCGGCGAAAATGCCAGAAAAGGAAATTAAGGAAAGGGTTCACCGAATTGCTGAAGTTCTTGAGTTGACTGATGTTCTCAATAAGTATCCTAAGGGCTTGAGTGGTGGTCATCAACAACGGGTTTCTCTGGCCAGAGCCCTGGTACGGGATGCCGAAGTGTATCTCCTTGACGAACCCATTTCGCACCTTGATACCAAAATGCGCAACCGAATGCGGGCGGAACTAAAAAGAATCCATCAGGAATTGAAAAGTACGGTGATTTATGTCACTCATGACCAGATCGAAGCGCTGGCTATGGCGGATAAGGTTGTGGTGATGAATGAGGGTGTGATCAAACAGGTTGGCACCCCTCAAGAGGTATACTTTACACCGCAGAATATTTTTGTGGCAGATTTTGTTGGAGAGCCTCCCATGAATTTTCTCGATTGTAAGATTCAGCTTGGGGAAGACCATTGCCAGGTCGTTATCAATCACATTTCTTTCAAGATTTTCGATTTTCAAAAGCTGACCGCTTTGAAAAGTTATAGCACCTTGAAACCGGACAAATTGGTTTTGGGGATACGACCATGCCATATTGACATTCTTCCAGAGTCGGCTCCGCTCTCCGGGCGAGAAATCTCTGGGAAAGTCTTTCTGGTAGAGCCCTTGGGGGATTCAAATATTGTGCATGTGAAAGTGGATGAGCAGCTCATTCTGATTGAAACCATAATGCCTGTACGGCAGAGAGAAGGAGAGACTATTTTCATCCACTTTCAGGAAGAGCACCTGCATCTGTTTGACAAAGAATCTGAAGAAGCAATATTCTGATGAAAAAGGAAAAGGAGGTTTTTTGTAATGCGACTGAAAGGTAAAGTAGCCATTGTTACTGGTGCTGCCAAGGGGATTGGCCGGGCGATTGCTGAAGGTTTTGCTCGAGAGGGAGCAAACGTGGTCATTAACGATATTCTGGAAGGGCCATGCCGGGAAGTGGCGAAAGAAATTGGCGAGAAGTACGGAGTGAGAACACTGGCGGTGCCGGGGGATGTAAGTTTACGAACTACAGCGGTAAAAATCAAAGAGGAGACTCTCAAGGCATTTGGAACTGTTGATATTCTGGTTAATAATGCCGGTATCATGATTTCGGGTCTGGTGCTTGATTACAGAGAAGAGGATTGGGATAAAATTTTTGCGGTGAATGCGAAGAGCGTCTTTTTGATGTGTCAGGAAATTGGAAAAGTAATGGTGGAAAAACGCTACGGGAAAATTATCAATGTAGCTTCCATTGGGGCAAAAGATGGAGCGGTGGCCCAGGCGGCGTATGCAGCAACGAAAGCGGCGGTAATGAATTTTTCCCGAGCCCTTTCCAAAGAGTTTGCCCCTTACAATGTTAATGTGAATTCGATTTGTCCGGGAATTGTTGAGACAGAACTTGGTCAGGTCAATCTGGCTGATCCGGAAAAACGGAAAAAATTCATTGCCATGACCCCCAAAGGAAGAATTAGCGTTCCAGAGGATCTGGCAGGGATTGCTATTTTTCTGGCCAGTGACGAATCGGATTTTATCGTGGGCCAGGCCATCAATATTGATGGTGGTATCCTCTACTATTAGGGGGTCTTTCTCTTGGCGAGACGATATATTCTGGGGGTGGACCTGGGGACTTCCTCTATTAAGGGAACTCTTTTAGACCTTGAAGGTAGCGAGGTAGTCACAGCTTCGGTGGAATTATCGGTTTCCTACCCCGATTCCTATTCGGCAGAACAAAATCCCGAAGACTGGTGGAATGCCTTTTTGCTCCTTTTGCGGAAGCTGAAAGGAAAAATCGACGATCTGACGCAAATTGAGGGGATCGGCCTTTCGGGACAGATGCTGGGACTGGTGGTCTTGGATAAAGAAGGATTGCCCCTCCGCCCGGCAATTATCTGGTGTGACCAGCGGAGTTTTAGAGAACTGGAATATATTCAGGAGACCCTGGGGGTAGAGAAGCTTTTAGAGTACACGGCCAACACGCCGCTCACCGGGTACTGGTTACCGAAAATCCTCTGGTTAAAAAATCATGAATCCGAAGTGCTTGAGAGAACGGCGAAGTTTCTTTTGCCGAAAGATTATCTGCGTTTTCGGCTAACTGGAACTTATGTGACCGAAGTCTCCGATGCGTCGGGAACCCTGATTTTTGATGTGGAACATCGAAGGTGGTCGGAGGAGATTATTCGGTTTTTTGCCCTGGAGCGGAGTGTTTTTCCTGAAGTGGTGGAGTCGCCAGAGATTACAGGTTACGTTGATGAAAGAATAGCGCGGGAGACGGGTCTTCGTCCTCGAATCCCGGTGGTGGGTGGTGGAGGAGATCAGTCAAGCGGTGGAATTGGTCTGGGAGTGATCAAAAAGGGTGTTTTATCCTGTGTTCTGGGGACCTCCGGTGTCGTGATGGCCATGACCGAAAGCCCCAAGAAAGATTATAAGAATCGGGGTTTGCACTCTTTCTGTTATTCGATTCCTGGGACCTGGTTTTTAATGGGGTGTACGCTGGCAGCCGGTGGTTCTTACCAATGGTTGTTGCGAACCATGCAGGGTGTGGATCGAAATCTGGATTACACTGCACTCAACACCATGGCTGAACGGGTTCCCGCTGGCAGTGAAGGGGTAATTTTCCTCCCCTACCTCATTGGGGAACGAACTCCACATTCTGACCCCAAAGCTCGAGGGGTTTTCTGGGGCCTTTCGTATCACCATGAACTCGGACATATGGTACGCGCGGTTATAGAGGGAGTGGCGTTCAGTCAGCGGGAATCGGTGGAAATTTTGCGTGAATTCGGTTTAGCCGGGGAACGAATGATCCTTTCGGGCGGAGCCGCTCGGAGTTCGCTCTGGTGTCAAATTTTTGCCGATGTGATTGGGTTACCAATGGTGACTACCAGTGTCGATGATCCGGCTTCCCTAGGAGCGGCCATTATTGCCGGTGTAGGCATGAACTGTTTTTCTTCTTTTGAGGAAGGATGTGGTCGGTACATTAAAACGCAACGAGCTTTTGAACCGTCTTCGATTCATCACGAACTCTATACCGCTCTTTTTGGTCAGTATCGGCAACTCTATCAGTCATTGAGAACGTTTAACCACAGTTTTCCACTTTTTCGGTAGTCAGTTGAAAATTGTTCGAGGTGAGAGATATGCTTGAAGCATTGAAGGAAAAGGTATGGCGGGCAAACCTGGAATTGCAGAAAAAGGGGCTGGTGCTCTATACCTGGGGAAATGCCAGCGAAATCCTGCGTGAGGAAGGGCTTGTGGTGATTAAACCAAGTGGGGTTCCGTATGAGGAACTGCGTCCGGAATCCATGGTGGTTGTAGATCTCGATGGGAAAATCGTAGAAGGAAGTTTGCGCCCTTCGGTGGACACAAAGATTCACCTTGATCTTTACAAATTTTTCCCCGAGATTGGCGGTGTGGTGCATACCCATTCTACGTATGCTTGCGCCTGGGCACAGGCCTGTCGGGATATTCCCTGCCTTGGGGGAACTCACGCTGATTATTTCTTTGGTCCTATTCCCTGCACTCGTCCGCTTTCTGAAGAGGAAGTGGAGCGGTCCTTCGAGGGGGATACGGGAAAAGTTATCGCAGAACGCTTTGTCGGTATAAAACCCCTGGAGGTCCCCGGGGTTCTTGTAGCGTATCACGGTCCCTTTACCTGGGGGAAGGATGCTGATGAAGCTGTATTTCACAGTGTGGTCTTGGAAGAAATTGCCCGCATGAGCTGGCTGACACTGGCAGTTAATCCGCGAGTAATACCGCTTTCTCCCAAGATGCTCGAGAAGCGGTATTTTCGCAAACACGGCAAAGACGCTCACTATGGGCAGGGATCGTTACATTAAACCGGAAACCTTGAGGAGGTGAAGGTGGTGGAATATATTGCCCTCTATGGAGCGAAGATTCCGGTTATTGGTTTTGGTACCTGGGATATACGGGGTAAAGAGGGAGAGAAGGCGGTTCTGAATGCCCTTTCTCTGGGGTACCGCCATATTGACACTGCTGAATTTTATGACAACGAGGAACAGGTAGGGTCGGCCATCCGAAAATCTGGCGTACCCAGAGGAGACATTTTTTTAACTACCAAGGTCTGGTATACACATTTGCGCCGAGAAGATGTGAGAAAGTCCTGTGAGGAGAGTTTGCGCAAGCTTCAAACCGATTATGTTGATCTCTACCTCATCCATTGGCCGACAGAGAGTGTGCCTCTGGAAGAAACTATCGGGGCAATGGAAAAACTCCGTGAGGAAGGAAAAATCCGTTTTCTGGGGGTCAGTAATTTCGATGTCCCTTTACTCGAAAAAGCCTCTCAGCTTGCTTCATCGCCCATTCTAACCGATCAGGTGGAGTGCCACCCTTATCTTACCCAACGGGATTTACTCTCTTACTGTCAGGCAAAGAACATTATTCTCACGGCCTATTCACCTCTGGCTCGGGGAAGGCTTCTTGGAGATCCGGTCCTGATGCGCATTGGTAAAAAATATGGAAAATCGCCTAACCAGGTTGCCTTACGCTGGCTCATCCAGCGGGGAATGGTGGTGGCCATCCCCAAAGCCCAGAGTGTGCAGCACCAGAGGGAAAATCTGGAAATTTTTGATTTCGCCCTCACCCCTGAAGAGATGGAAGAAATCGATCGTCTGGATCGAGGGGAGAAAGTTGCCTCGAGGTTATAAAGTTTTTTTAGGAATTGTTTTCTTGATTTTGCTTTTTTCAGAAAGCGCGGCGGCCTCTACGCCGCGCTTTATTTTCCTCTTTATCGGTGATGGGATGGGTGAGAATGATATTCGATTCCTGAAAGCGTATCAGGAATGGTGTGGTTTTAACAGTGCATTTTCCGTTCTTTCTTACGCCGGCACAGTTAATACCCATTCTCTGGGCGAAATCCCTGATTCAGCCTCTTCGGGGACGGCCCTTGCCTGCGGCGTGAAGACTCGGAATGGAATGATTGGCCTGGACCCATCCGGGAAAACCATTCCATCCATCGCTGAAATCGCCAAAAGGAAAGGTTTTCGCATTGGCATTATCACCAATGTGGCCATAAATGATGCTACGCCGGCTTCCTTCTATGCCCACCGTTCTTCCCGTCGGGATTACTCCGGTATTGCCCGCGATATGGTGGAAAGTGGCTTTGACCTTTTTGTGGGATGGGGGATTGCTTCGCCGGGTAATGCTCTTTCTTTGGCTAAGGAAAGAGGTTACACGGTTGTTCAGAGCTGGAATGATTTCCTCTCCCACGGGACATTACCCCTGATAGCGTTACTT
>JABUEZ010000094.1 GCA_013314795.1 Candidatus Profundicultor aquiphilus
CAGAACGCTGGTAAAGCTACTTGAGCCGAAAAGCGTGACGTTTCCGGTAAGCCAGCGCAGGGTTTTTTCTTCTTTGAAGGTGTTCAGAAAGTACCGGGTAGCCAGATCAGGCTCACCGTGGGTGGTAAAGAGAATCACAGGATGGCCATTTTCCCAAAAAGTAGTGAGAATCGCCAGGGATTCATTCGGACCAAAACGCATGATGGTTTTTCCTTCTGGTACGTCCTTTAACACCAGGTCTTTCTCTTCGGAAATAAGTGGGGAAGATGGGAAATGCGAGGGAGGGGCGACGGCGATAAAGTATGCCTGGGGTTCCTGGAATTTCGCTTCGGTAAAGGGAGCAAGACAGAGGAAAAGGGTTTCGCCCAGGGCACGGCTATACCGTTCCGTGGCAAAGCGGAAGAAAGCGATGAGTTTGTGAAGCGAGGAGAGGTTTTGCGTCTCCAGAAAATGGGCGTAACGGGAACACTCTTCTTGGAAAAGGGCTAACCTCTCAAAGGGTTTTTGCCAGAATTGGCTTCGGTAAGAGGGTTGGGAGAGTAAGATTTCTGCTTCCTTGGGGGTAACGATGGTTATATCAATTGGCGTCCGATCCAGGGAGCGCAGCGCAGAGAGAATCTCAGTTCCAATCTGGAGATGGGAAAGGGTGGGTGTCTCTGGTAAAATCAGGAATCCTTTACCCCAGAAAAATGTGGGGACATCGTCGAAAGTGAGAATAGGAGGTACTTCCCCTTGTCCTCGGGGTTCGAGGTACGATTTGTTGCTTATCGAGGCTTCCAGGGGTTTCTCACCCCGGAGGCAATTGCCGGTTTCTGGAAAGTAGGAGAAAGAGAATTCCAGAGCATTTTCCCGCCGGAGGAGTTCTGGGGGCAGAAGAATTGTCCGGGGAGTCCGGACTGTTACAGGATTTGCATTTAACCTCTCGGTGTATAGGGGTTCTCCGTTAAGGCGCACCGTAAACGATGCGTCTCCCTGGAAGTTGGCTCTCAGGGAAGAATGGGAGAGGTAAAGCACAAGTTTCAAGGTTTGTGGTATACTTCCAAGGTCCGCGCTCGTAAAGTAAAAAGTATTGGTGAGCGTACCGATACCTCGAAAGGAGAACTCGTCAAGATAGATTCGGCGTGGCGGTGATGACAGGGTGCCCTGTATGGCTGATATCTGTGCGGAGGGAAAAACCATGAGATCGCCTTTTTCGATGATGGCTTCCACTCCCTGGGGGGTGAGAGAAAGAGTTTTTCCAGAGAGTTCAAAATCGTGTTCACCACCTTCTCGCAGGAAGATACGGCGGTAATCGGTGAGAAGGGATTTTTCTTCCTGAGCGATACTGGTCTTGATTTCAAGAGGCATATTGCGTAGAGAACGTCGCAAGAACGCGTAGAGTTCCACATAGGCTTTTTCCAGTTCTCTGGACCATCCGTCAGAGGGGAGAATAATCTCTATCTGACTCTCGGGGAGATGAAGGAAGTCGGTTAGGGTGGCAATAGTCGTTTCCTGACGGAAGAGGACGAATCGGCTCTCCTTTCTAACGAAACAGAAAAGATTTCCCGAGCTCAAATCTTCACAGAGGTTGTTGCTGATAAAAAGATATGGCTCAATGTCAATGCGGTGTGGATTTTCCTGAGGGGAAAGTTCTTTGAGAGGGATAGAAAGCGTGCCACTTCGAAGAGGCATGGTAAGAAGAAGGTTTCCATCTCCCCGTATTGTCAGAGAAGAGGACGGACTTAAGGCTGGAGAAGCTTCGATCTCAAGGTGAAGATAACTTTGTTCCCAGTTTACGCCGGGGAAATCCGGGAAATACAAGGTATAGGAGGGGTTACTTCCTTCTAACTTCTGGTCGTTTTCCCAGCCCAGTTCGGTGAAAGGAATTTCCCGCCATCGGGATTCCTGTGCTTCTGAAATCGCGGTGCAATAGAGAATAAGGCAAAAGAAACAGAAAAGCGAAAGAAATTTTTTCATGGTGTTTCCTCCTCCATGGTACACTCGAAATACTGAAGAATGCGCTTGAGATGTTTTATCGGTGGAATGCGGATGGGGTCTTCCTGGTTTTTCAGTGCCAGGGCAAAACTTGTCCAGTCAGCCAGGGCCACAAGGCTCATGGTGCGGGCAAGGAGAGATTGTCCCTGAGAGAAGACTTCTTCAACCGGGAAACGGCAGGATTTAAGGTATCGAACCAGAGCCCGGATCATGGTTTGGAATATGGGTGGTTCTTCGCGGTCGCGTAAGATAAGAAATACCCAGGGAATTCCCTGGGGATGACGCAGGCCCACGATTTCGTTGTGCATGATCTCCGGGATGGCACCGTAGAGGGCCATATTTTTGGCATTTTCATTGAGCTGAGTTTTAAAACGATATGCGACTATATCGGTGAGGTTCTGGACACCATAAATGACCGGTAGTCTCTTTTCGAATAGTGTGGCAAGGTAAGATGGAGTGGTGACTTCTTCCAGGGTGTCGTAGTGGGGGAGGAGGTCGCGAAGAAGGGTGACGGCTTCGTTTACCTCGGCTTCAAGCGACAATGCGGGAAAGAGATTTTCAAAGAGTCCCAGAAGATTTCCCAGAAGATATCCCAGGGCGCAACGGGGCTGAAACCCTGATGGAATTGTCAGGACTGATTCCTGTGGAAATAGAGCCTGAAGTTCTCCGCCTGAAGTGAGGGTAATAGCGGGAAGATTCCTTTTTCGGGCTGTGTGTGCCACCCCCAGCGTTTCTTTGGTGTTCCCAGAGTAACTGGAAAGGATGAGAAGAGTATTTTGGTCTACAAAGTAGGGGAGAGGAGGGCTGGAGATAATCTCCAGGGGAACCGGCAGGCGATTGCGCAGGATTTGCTTAACCATCTGGCCCCCGATACCGGAACCACCGATCCCGGTAAAAACGATCTGCCGGATTTCCCGATAACGAGGCGAGAGGGGAAAATGTTTTGCCTGGGTGTACCCTTCAGCGAGATGGTCTGGAAAACGAAGAAGCGTTTGTCGCACCATTTCAACTGAGCTCGGCACTTCGATCGGTCCAGACACGCCAATCCCCCCTTAGGTGGAAACGTACCTCAAAATTATTCTATCGAATTTTCTGCCGGATGACAAATGGTTATTCTAGAGGTATCGTGTGATCATCTGGAGGATTATGATAACCCTGTTTCGGTTTTTCAGTTGCTTGCTTCTACCTTCAGCGATATAATGGAGTGGGGAAAGGGATGGAGAAGCGTTTTTTAGAGGAGGGGAAACTCCGAATTTTCATTTACCATGACGAAGAAACCTTTCGAGCCCTGAGCGAGGGTCGCAAGGGCAAGATAGAGGTTTCTTTCCATGATGGTCTCACCGGTCTTTTTTCCCGAGCTTACTTTGATGCAGAATTGGAGAGATTGAATACTTCCAGACAATTACCGCTTTCGGTAGTGATTGCAGATGTGAATAAGTTTAAACTGGTGAATGACGCCCTGGGACATGGAGCGGGAGACCGGATTCTCCAGAATGTGGCGCAGAGATTGAAAAAGATATGCCGGAAAGAGGATCTCGTGGCCCGCTTTGGGGGTGATGAATTTGCCATTATCCTTCCCAAAACCGGATATGAAAAGGCCTCGGAACTTCTCGCTCGGTTTCCGCTGTTTCTTTTCCCTTTTGAACAGGACTGTCACATTCCCATTTCCTTATCCTTTGGAGTGGCTACGAAAAGCGAGATGCACCAGAATATGAACGAGGTGCTTGAAGAAGCAGAAAGGGCCATGTACCATGACAAAACGATGCGCAAAAAAGAGGTGGAGAAACAGGTTCTTATAGCCCTGAAACGATGTCTCAAAAAGAAAGTATATCCGTTTGAACCCCATTTTCACGCTTCAGAAAAATTGCGCCTTGGTTTAGAGTTAGGAAGAAAGCTCTCTTTGGAAAAACTCGAGAGAGAGAAATTGCTGCGACTTCTGGTTTTCCATGACTTGGGAAAGGTGGTTATTCCGGGGAAACTTTTAAGTCGGAAGAAGGAAGAAGTCAGTTTGAGTGAATGGAAGCTTATTGTCAGTCACAGTGAAGCTGGATACCGGATTGCATCGCAACTGCAGAAGCTGACCCCTATCGCTGAAGAAATTTTCTCTTTTCGAGAACGATGGGACGGAGGGGGATATCCCCGGGGATTGAGAGGGAAAAACATCCCTTTTCTGAGCCGGGTGGGAGCTATCATTAATGCCTATGAGGCCATGGTGATGGGAAGGCCATACCGTCCTCCCCGTTCAAGACCTCAGGCCATGGAGGAAATCTGGCATAACCGGGAAAAACAGTTTGACCCGGAAATCGTCCCGCTTTTCCTCAAGATTCTCGAGGCCAAGGAATTTTCCATGGAGAACTCTTGACGGAGGAGAACATTTTTGCTATGCTTCCTCCAAACTGAATAGTGTGGAGCGATGAAGAGGGGGAGTAGTTTCTCTCCGCGAACCAGAGAGAGCCGGGGAAGGTGGGAGCCCGGTGTTCAGGGGGGAATGAATGGGCCTCGGAGCGCCTCACCGAAAGCAAAAAGCAAGTAGGCTGAGAAGGGTCTTTCCATATAAAGAAAGCAGGGTATTGGAGGAATCCTGTACCCGGGAGAGCGGGTGATGGAGGATCCATCACCAAAAAGAGTGGCACCGCGAGCAAAGCCCTCGTCTCTTGACGAGGGCTTTTTATTTTGGGGTGAAAAGGAATGGAAATAAGGCCTGATTACGAGGAGTTTCGGAAGTGGGTTCAAGAGGGATATGACTTTATCCCGCTTTACGAAGAAGTTTTGGGAGATTGTTTGACCCCGATTGCCCTGGTGGAGAAGTTTTCGGATAGGGTACCCATTTTTCTTCTGGAGAGTGCTGAAAGAGGTGAAGTGTGGGGACGGTACTCCTTTCTCATCTTTGATGTGGATGAAGAGGTGACGTTCCACGAGTTTTGTGGCATAATGCCTTATCTAACACAGATTTTCCCTACCTATCGAGTATGCCCCTCGCTTGATTTACCGTTTCTCGGTGGGGCGGTGGGGTTTCTGAGTTACGATGCGGTCAAGACCTGGGAGGTGACGGTCCCGCGGAAGCCCCTGGATTTTCCTCTGGCTTATTTTGCCCTGGCGCGCCGGTTCCTGTATTTTGACCACCTCAGGCATCGTCTGGGAGTGGTTTATGTGGCGAGGTCGAATGAGTACCACGCGGCAAAGCAATGGATTGAAGATATTATTGAGCGGGTGATGGATGAGAGATTCGTCTCCGAAAAGGATGGTGAATTCCGCCTCGCCGGAGAGATTGTTTCCAATTTTACCCGTGTTGCTTTTGAAGAAGCGGTGCGGTATGTGAGAAGACTCATCGAGGAGGGACATGCCTCGCAGGTGGTGATTTCCCAGCGTTTTACCGTTCCCTACGAGGGGAATCCTTTTCTGGCCTATCGGTTTTTGCGTTCTCTGAACCCGTCGCCGTACCTGTTTTACTGTAAGACTTCCGCCTTTACCATGTTTGGCTCATCCCCAGAAATGCTCACCAAACTCGAGAATGGGAGGGTGTGGACCAAGCCCATCGCCGGAACTCGGAGAAGGGTACCCGGTATGGAAGAGGAAAGAGTGATGGAGGAACTCCTCTCTGATGAAAAGGAAAACGCCGAACATGTGATGCTTCTTGATCTGGGAAGGAATGACCTGGGACGGATTGCCGTTCCCGGGACGGTGCGGGTGGAAGAATTCATGAAGGTGGAACGCTATTCCCATGTCTTTCACATTGTTTCCACTGTTTCGGGAAAAGTCAAAGATGACTTTACACCCTGGGAGGTTCTCAAGGCGACCTTTCCGGCCGGAACCGTGAGTGGGGCGCCCAAAGTGCGGGCCATGCAAATTATCGAAGAGGTGGAACCGCAGGCGCGGGGCCCCTACGCCGGGGCGCTGGGGTACGTGAGTTTTCAGGGAAATATGGATACCTGCATTCTCATCCGGAGCATTTTCTGTAAGGATGGGGAAGCTCGAATTCAGGCCGGAGCGGGAATCGTCTATGACTCGATTCCCGAAAAAGAATACGAGGAAACCCGGAGCAAGGCCGAGGCGTTGCTCCTGGCATTGCGCAGTGCGGAAAGGAGGAAGATTGAAGTATGATTCTCGTGATCGACAACTACGACTCGTTTACCTATAATCTCGTGCAGTACCTGGGAGAACTGGGGAATGAAGAGGTGGTGGTGTTCCGGAACGATGAAATCACCATTCCGGAAATCCGCGCCATGCATCCTTCCCGGATTGTGATTTCCCCGGGTCCCAAAGACCCCACTGACTGCGGGATCACCAACGACGTGATCCGCACCTTTGCCCCTTCTATTCCTCTTTTAGGGGTGTGTCTTTGGCCATCAGTGTATTGCCTATGTTGAAGGCGCCAAGATTGTAAAGGCTCTCCGACCCTGCCACGGGAAAAAGTCCCGGGTTTTTCTCTTTCCTTCGCTTCTCTTTCGAAATCTTCCTCAGGAAATCTGGGTGGGACGGTACCATTCTCTGGTGGTGAAACCCGATACGCTCCCTTCCACTTTGCGGGTTACCGCGCTCACCGAAGAAGGTGAAATCATGGCCCTTGAGCACCGGTGTTATCCCCTTTTTGGGGTCCAGTTTCACCCCGAGTCGGTGTTAACGCCGGAAGGAAAACTGATTCTCAAAAATTTTCTGGAGGTGGGGTTATCATGAGGGGAAAAGAAATCCTGGGGAGACTCGTTCATGGAGAACAATTGAACAAAGAAGAAGCCTATTATCTCATGCTTCACATCGTGGAGGAGGCTTTTACCCCGGTGCAGTTGGGGGCAATCCTGGCCATGTTACGTCTGCGCAAGGAAACCGGGGAAGAACTTTCAGGTTTTGTGCGTGCCATCCGGGAGAGGGCGATTCCTTTCGCGGTTTCTCCTTCGGTTGAAGTGGTCGACAACTGTGGAACCGGTGGCGACGGTACAGGGACCTTCAATATTTCCACCGCTTCGGCGCTTCTTGCGGTTGGTGCCGGAGTCAAAGTGGTCAAACATGGAAACCGTGCGGTGAGTAGCTCCTCCGGAAGTGCCGATTTTCTGGAACACCTGGGTATTCCCATTGAGGCATCACCCCAGACCATGCGGGCTCTTTTCGCAGATACCGGATTTGCCTTTCTCTATGCCCCACTCTACCATCCGGCCATGCGGGTGGTGCAGGGAGTGCGGAAAGACCTGGGAATAAGAACGGTGTTCAATCTTCTGGGACCACTGGTAAACCCCTGCAGGGTGCACTATAAGCTGGTTGGGGTGTGTGAGCCGGAACTTTTATTTCCGGTTGGAGAAGCGCTTCGGGAACTCGGGGTGAGAAGGGGGCTTGTGGTATGGGGAGAGCCGGGGATGGATGAAGTGAGCCTGGTGGGAAAGAGCGAGATGGTACTCGTGACAGAGGGAAAGTTGGAAGCTTTCTCGTTCCATCCCCAGGAGGTGGGCTTGCGGACCTGTACCCTTTCCGAACTTCGGGGAGGGAGTCCTGGGGAGAATGCGACCCTCTTTTTCGAGATTCTGCAGGGAAGGCTGAAAGGACCACTTCGGGATGCGGTGGTTTTGAATGCCGCATTCCTTTTGTGGTTGTGTGGGCGAACATCAAGTGTTTCTCAAGCCTTGCAATTTCTGGAGGATGTCCTTACCAGTGGTCGGGCTCTGCGCGCTGTAGAAGCGATTATCGACATGGCCAGAGTGGCGGGGGTGGCTTCATGATGGAGACCATTCTGGAACGGATTGTCACCCACA
>JABUEZ010000095.1 GCA_013314795.1 Candidatus Profundicultor aquiphilus
ACAGGTCATCTTTGGGGGTGGAGTGAGCGAAGGGGGCGAATTTTTTCTGGGCCTTGTGGAGCGGGCTTATCGGGAGTATCTCCTTCACCCTGAAGGCGCACCGGCGCTATCACTGGGAAAGTTTCGGGGGAAAGCGAGTGTCATGGGTGCGGCGGCCCTTCCTTTCCTCAAAATGGGGTCTCTCCTTTGAGGGCAAGGGATGGGTACCCCACTTCGATGGTGACGGTGTCGGTGTTCCCGGAGGGCGAGGAAGCGGTGATGGTGTGGGTTCCAGGAGAGAGGGTGACAAAGAGAGAAGCCCCTCTTTTGCTTTTCCCCACAAATTCCCCGTTGACAAACCAGTATACCTCGTTTTCCTTGGTCTCGGCCCGGAGGGGGAGGCGCAAACTCCGGGTAAGGGGGTTAGGAAGATAACGTTTCCCATCTGCGGGGGAGGCGATGGTAAGAGGCGAGGTGCAATTTGGAGTGGGCAAAGACACCCTCTGCTCTTCCAGGAAGAGGCTCAGTTCCTTGGGCCAGAGGGTAACGACCTGCCCGTTTTGGAAGCGGTGGAGATCGCAGATTTCCAACCTCGATACCCCTTTGGTGAAGGGAGCTTTACTGCGGTTCTGGCAGGCCGGTGAGGGAAGTTTTCCGGAGATGGAGCATACTTCCCGCCATTCGATGGTGTCCGGGGGGGTGTACCAGGTACTTTTGCTCTGGCTGAGTTTCTGCATGATTTTGACCGCAAGTGGCGTGGCGGTTTGCAATCCTACCAGCTCCTGGTGGGGAGTCCCACGGGGGTCCCCATACCAGACCACCACGGTGTAATCGGGGTTATAGGCCACGGTCCAGGCATCCCGCAGGCCATAGGAGGTGCCGGTTTTAAAGGCAAAAGGAGGGATGGAACCCTCTTCTTTGTGGTAGAGGGGAAAGAACCTGGTGCGATCGGCTAAGATATCGGCAATAAGATAAGACGTGGCCTGGGAAAAAATGCGTTTTCCGGTTTGGGGTGGGGTCTTAAGTAAGAAACTCAGTTCGATGGCTTCTCCCTCTCGCGCCAGAGCCAGATACGCTCGAGCCATCTCTAAGGGGGTGGTTTCACATCCTCCCAGAATCAGCGCATCACCGTAGTAGTCCGGATTTTTGTTGATGTGGGTGAAACCGAGCTGTTGCAGGGTGGAAAGAAAAAGCGATGCGCCCACGGAACGCATGACCCGCACCGCCGGAACATTGAGGGAGTAGGAGAGGGCCGTGCGGCAATTCACCGGGCCCCGGTAGCGTTCGTCGAAGTTGCGCGGAACGTATCCCCGCAGCCCCAGAGGGGTGTCGGCAAGAAGTGACGCAGGGGTGTAACGACCTTCTTCGAAAGCCAGAGCATAGGCAAAGGGTTTGAGTGCCGAACCCGGCGAGCGGGGGGCCTGAACGCAGTCCACCCAGTCTCCTTCTTCTTCGAACCGGGCGTTCCCCACGTAGGCGAGGACCTGGCCGGTTTTGTTTTCCACGACGAGGGCGCAGGCCGTCACTTCCTGAGGGAGAGTGGCGACGGCTTCTTTCATGGCCTTTTCCAGCCAGGTTTGGAGTTCAAAGGAAAGGGAGGAAAAAACCGGGGAGGGAAAAAGGGTGCGGAGGAGTTCGGTCGCATGGTAGGCGTACTGGGGAAATCCGGCCGGTTTGAGGGGGAGGGATTCCTTTGCGGCCACGGCGTATTCCATGGGGGTGATGACACCACGCTGGTGGAGGGCGTCAAGAAGTATCAGGCGTTTCCGTTGCGCCCGGTCGGGGTATTTATCGGGTCGGAGCCGCTCTGGCTCGGGAAGCATGCCGATAAGGGTCACGGCTTCACCAAGGGAGAGATTCCTGGCATTTTTCCCAAAATAGAAGAGGGAAGCTGCTTCCACGCCCCGAATGTTTTTCCCCAGAGGTATGTGGTTGAGGTAGGCTTCAAGGATTTTTTCTTTGGAAAGATATTTTTCCAGCTTCAACGCCATGACGATTTCTTTCGCTTTCTGGACGAGGGTTCGCTTTCCCGGGTAGGTCATACGGATGAGCTGAGTGGTGATGGTGGAAGCACCGGAAACGATCCGTCGCTCTCTCAGGTTCTGGAATACGGCTCTCATCAGGGCCAGAAAGTCAAAACCCCGGTGGTGAAAGAAGCGACGGTCCTCGATTTCCACAGCAAGAAGCGGGAGCCACTTCCCCATGGCTTCGAGGGTTACCGGAAGACACCACTCCTCTTCTGAGGAAAGAAAGACCCGCAGAATTCTTCCCTCCCGGCTCAGCACCAGGGGTGAGGAAGGGTAGGAAAGAATTTTCTCCGGGTCCACCGAAATACTCTGGAAAAGAATCAACAGGAGAACAGGTGGTACAAGGCAAAGCACGTACCACCTGTTCCATCGTTTTTTTACTCTCTCCGTATCACCACGCTCCCCTCTTCACCGAGGGCCGAGATGGCCGGGTTGTACATGCACTCTGCTTTGACTTGAGGAATGGCAAATTTTCCGGCAGTAACGGCTCGTACCGTGTAACGGTATTCAAAGGGTTCACGGAGAGTGGGTATAAAGAGAATCAATCGATCATCCCGGATCTCCAGGTGGAGTGGAGAATTTTCTCCTCCTTCTTCGTAACTGGCGCTGGTGGCAAGGCGGGGATTTTCGATCTCCAGGCCTCCGGGGAGTGGGTCGACAACAACCACATTGGAAAGCTCCTGCGCCGTTACCACCTCAATGAGGACTTCCAACGTTTCCCCTCTTTTCACGTTTTGAAGGTCCTTGGGGTTACCGGTCGCGTCAAGATAGGTCCGTCTGATTTCTATTCCGTGCTGCCAGGGCTTTTGAGGGGTGAGCGGGAATCCGCTCACGTTCCACAGGTAAAAGAGTCTTCCTGAGACCTGATTCTCGATCTGGAAGGAGGAGGGGAGTTCGGCGATATCCATGGTCACTTTTTCTTGGTTCACGAACTGCCGGATTTCTCGACCGACCATATCGTAGATGGTGAAGGTGATATAGGGAAGGAAGGTTTGTCCTGCCAGGTATTCGCTGAGGGCCAGAACCAAGAAAGCACTTTCCTGGGTGGTTACGTATTCAGTCTGCGGAAGCAGTGCCCGGATACGGTTGGCGATATTGGTGGCCTGGGCCGAAGAGGGATCGAGTCGAAGCGCCAGAAGAAGTTGCAAAGCCAGTTTCCGCAGTGGCGATTCGTAGATGCCTCCGGTTTGAGGTGTGGTTTCCAGAGTCGGTGTGTACCCTCCGGCCAGTTCCAGGGCCACGTCCTTTTGTCCGGCTTCAGCGTAGGCAAGGGCAAGAAGGAGAAGCCCTGATTCATGAAGGAGCGTTCGCTGCTCGCGGAGGTGTTCCATCCAGGCCAGGGGTGCTTCACCCGCAAGGGCAAGAACATATGCGGCATAGGCCTGAGAGGACAGGAGGTTACGCAGGTACCATTCGTCTTCGGAATAGGGCTGGAGAGTCAGGAGAGTAAGGAGGAAGTTCCGGGCATCTTGCAGTGCTTCCTCCGGAACACTCCATCCGCGTCTTTTCGCTTCCTGCAGGAAATGGGTGGCGTAGGCAGAATCCCAGAAGCTACTCTGTGATCCACCCGGCCAGGGGCTGAAACCACCCTCATAGGTCTGCATGGAGAGGATACGCCGGATGCGCCTTTCCATGGCGTTTCTGATTTCGCTTTCGTTGACAAGCAGTGGGTCAATTTCGCGCAGGAGGTCAGGGAGAAGGAGAAGTCCAAAGGCCGAAGAAACGGTCTGTTCCACACACCCATAGGGGTACTCAAAGAGGAAAGCAACCAGGCGGGTGAGATCGACTTTGGGTGATGGAGAAATGGTGAGATACCCCCGGGCACTTCCCGGAAGCCAGGCGGTCGGCAGGTCAACCCGCTTTCGCTCTGAAGGCTCTATCTTTCCTCCTCCGGAGAGGGTGATTCTCGGGGTAATCGGCCGGATGAGGAACGAGGCCCGGTCTTCCCGGGTGCCACCGGAAAAGAGAGTTTTCACCGTGACCATGCCTTCTCCCAGGAGGTCTTTGGCCTTGACGGGGATGACTTTCGTGATGCGTCCACCCGGGGCGACTTCCATGCTCATTTCCCTGGGGCCTTCGATTTCCAGGAGGCCGTTTTCGCTTACCATGACTTCCACGGTTTCGGTGTACTCAGACTGAGAGAAGACGGAAAGAGCGATCTCAAAGGTGTCACCTGGAGCCACGGCTTTGGGAGCCACTACCTCGGTGATCACCTTGTCTCTGCTCAGCACATCCTTTTCGCCAGAGCCAAATTGTTCTCCTTTCATGGCTACGGCCGTAAGTCGCAGGCGCCCGTCGAAATCGGGAATTGCAAACTGGGCTTCGGCCATTCCCTGGGCATTGGTTTTGAGAGTGGGCATAAAGAACGAAACAATCTTGAATGCCCGGGGTCGTAATGGCGCAAATTCTTCTGCCAGAAGCTCTGCTGCCTCTCCTCCGGCAGGGTGAAGAAGCGGTGTGGTGGTGAGTTCCGGAGTAATGAGGTCACTGTAGGGGTCGAAAGTGCCCACCATGAGCTGTCGTTTTTCGTTGAAGAACCCCCAGGGGTCAGGAGTCTTCTCGGCGGTGAGTTGCAAGAGTCCCACATCAACGAGGGCCAGCGAAAGTTCTACCCCGGGAACCGGATTCCCGACCTTATCCCGGACGGTGATTTTCACCGGAAGCGTGGTCTTGGGCCGGATGGCATCCGGAGCGTCAATGGTTACGGTAAGGCGCGTTGGTGTGCGGTCGAGGAACACGGGGATGGTTCCCAGAGCCCGCTGAGGAAGAGGTGTTTCCCCATCAGCTTTTCGCACCATGGTCATGGAGCAATAGGCATTGGGACTCATCGCTTCGGTTACAGGAATGCTCACGGTACCTTTTCCGCTTTCTACCTCCATCACTTTCTGGAATAGTACCCGGTCGGTTTCCACGGTGATGAGGGCTTTTCCGGCAAACGGTGCCTGGTAGGTGATGAGGGCCTCTTCGCCGGGGAGATATGCCTTTTTGTCACTTTGCATGGTGATCCGGTCAAACAGGGCTTCCCCTTCGGGAAGGAATCCATATTTCCCGTAGACCAGGAAACGCTGAGTAGACGTGTTTCCTGATTCGGGTTCGGTGACTTCCAGGAGATATTCGCCATAGTCAGAGGGTGTGAATGAATATTTCCCCATTCCTTGAGAGAGGGAAAGCGACTCTTCTTTTTGCAGCGAGAGTTCTTCCTCGACCTTGTATCTCGTTTTCCCTTCACTTTCGGTGAGCACATAGTGACGGATGACCTGGTAGACCCGGATGGTGAGCGCAGGAATGCTTTCTTCCACGGTGCCATCCGGTTTTACGACCGCAATCTGAAAATCAACCGGTTGTCCGGGTTCCTGGTCCTTCTGGAGGTATTTGATACCCAGAAAATAGGGATAGAGGTAAAGGGGAAGGGTAAGGTGTTGGCTCACCCCGCGTCCGGCCGGATCGTTCAGGGTGAATGTGAATCGGGTGCGAAGAAACGGAGGGGCAATGAGATCGGTTGGGACAAGGAAACTCACCGAGGCCCTTCCATTTTCGTCCAGCATGCCTTCTCCTAAGGGGAGTTTGAGGGTGGTGAAAGCGATCTCCGGATTCCCAAATTGAAAACCCTGCCAGTTGGGATGGGTGAACGTATCGGCTTCGATGGTCACTTCACCGGTATACGGTATCCCGGAGGCCTTGGCTCCGAAAAGGTATTCGCCTTCAAGAAGAAGTGGCACTTCTTCACCCGGGCTCAGGAAACTTTTTTCGCAAGAAAGGGAAAGCCGCATGCGGGGTGGAGTGAATTCTTCCACCAGGAAGGTTTTTTCTCCCAGAGGCTGATTTTCCCCTCCAGGGAGGCTGCAACGAAGGCGGTACGTCCCGGTCGGAGCATTTTCGGGAAGCACAAAATCAAGCGCTGCGCCACCCTCTTCGGAGAGCATCACCGTTTTTTCGGTGAGGGTTCTTCCAAATGGAGTCACCACGGTGAAAAGGAGAGGAAAAGGAGATGGCGCGGTGAGTGATGGACCTCGCAGGATGGCCTTGGCGTCAACCTGTTCTCCCGGCCGAAAAACCCCCCGGGGCAGATACAGGAACGCCTCATACCCCTTGCGGAGGTACTCTTTTCCGGTGACGTCAAATCCGCTCAGGGCAAAGAGTTCGTTTCGGAGGAGCAAAAAGGAAACGTCGCCGTTCCAGGAAACCATCACGATGTATGGAGACATGCCCTCTTTACCCCAGGGTTCCTCCCGTTCTAGGAAAAGTACGCCTTCGGCGTCGCATTTTCCTTCGGCCAGAATCTGGTTGGAGCGAGAAAGCACCTTTACTTCTGCGCCGGGGATGGGCTGGCCATTTTCCAGGGAATTCACCCACACGAGAATCCCCCGCGGAAAGAGTTTGGCGGTGGGAGCAAGGTCGGTGAGGATGACGATTTGCTCGGCCCGAATCCAGCTTGAGGTTTCGTCTTCGGCCGTAAGGAGATATGCTCCCCGTTTTTCGCCGGCAAGCATTGCCAGGTCGATCGCTTTGCGGGTAAGCACGTTGGGCTGGGCATCATTAAAGATGACTTTTTCATAGACAAGCTCTGAGAGAAGATCCGGAGGAATGCCGTATACCTCAGCGAAGGCAAGGGGGAGATTGTTTTCGTAAATTCTCCAGAGGCTGAGTTTGATCCGGTTTACGTTCACCATTTCAACCGGTATGCGAGCTCCTTTTGCCGGAGAAAGGTAAATACCCTGGGTGGGAAAGGTAATGGAAGGGTAGACGTCAGGGATAACGAAGGCCTTCACAAAATCTTCCTGGAGTTTAGCCCCGGTTTGGGAGGTGAACCCTTTCTTCAGGGTTACCACCAGGCGACTCCGAGGGGCAAAGTTGCCGGTGATTTCGAATCCGTAGTAGGTGGTCCTCACCGTGAACGGTGTGGGTGGGTCGACCTGAATGAAGCTATGAAGGGTGCGAGGATCCGGCGGGGTGGAAGTGTTGAAGGAAATGGTGGTGCTCTGTGGTCCTGTGAAGTAGACGTAACTTCCGGTAATCTCAAACTCGTAAGTGGCTTCGATTTTCTTTTGGTAGTTTCCCTCTAATCCCAGTGGTCCTTTTTCGCTGGTTAACCCTGCCAGGATTTCCAAAAACACGGTCGGACTCTGTAACGGAGAAGTGGTGAGGAAAAGGTTTTTGCTGGCCGGACCCAGGGGAAGGGTGTAGGGGATTTCCCGCCCTTTTTCGTCCTTCAGGGTGAGGAACCCGCGCAGCTTCTGGGGCGAAACCGGGAGTGAAAAATCGATTTCGATGATGATACTCCCGTCTGGATTATAGTCGATTTGTTTGGCGTCTTTGACTTCGAGGGGTGCAGTCCTGAAGGTGAAATCATGCCGTCCGGAGAGGAGTCTTCCTTCCCGGTCGGCAAAGTCATCGTTAAACCGGAAGGTATAGGCAGTGGCTTCCTTCAAAGCCCCTTTGGGTTTGACCACCAGGGTCTTTGGGTCTTCCCACCGGAATTGTCCAGGTAGATGAGGCGTGATCCGGAAGGGGGCTTGAAGAAGGTCCTGGAATGTTTCCACGCTTTCGCTTTTGACCATCTCGGTGGAAAAGGTGACCTTTATTTCGGAAAGGTTAAGCGGCACCACTGAATCGGGGGCTGGAACAATAGAGATAACTACCGGTCCTGAGGATTCCTGGGCAG
>JABUEZ010000096.1 GCA_013314795.1 Candidatus Profundicultor aquiphilus
TGACGCCCCTGCCTTGTGGCAGGAAGTGATGGAGTGGGGACGAAGCTCAAAATAGCGATGGAACTTGGAAAGCATGATACCGTGGGTATAGACCTTGTGGCGATGTGTGTGAATGATGTGCTGTGCTGTGGTGCAGAACCGCTCTTTTTTCTGGATTATTTTGCCTGTGGAAAACTCGAGGAAAGGGTATTTGAATCTGTTCTTTCGGGAATTATCGAGGGATGCAAGCAGGCTCAGTGCACGCTCCTTGGTGGAGAAACAGCGGAAATGCCCGATATGTATCCAGAGGGTGAATATGACCTGGCCGGATTTGCAGTGGGGGTGGTGGAAGAGGAAAACATTATAGAGGGAAGAAACGTTACGGCAGGAGATGTAATTTTCGGGATTTCCTCTTCCGGGTTACACAGCAACGGTTTTTCTCTGGTGCGAAAGGTGCTGAAGGCAAACGGGATTCCTTTTGATGCGCAATTGGAAGGGAAAGACCTTGCGGAGGAACTTTTGCGACCCACCAGGATTTATACGCCTCTCGTGCTTTCGCTTCTTGGTGGGGTTGGCATTAAGGGTATAGCCCACATTACCGGGGGAGGAATTGTGGAAAATCTCCCTCGGGTTCTTCCCCAGGGATTACGGGCAAGAATTATTAAGAAGAATATCGGAGTTCCCTGGATTTTCAGGTTTCTTCAGAAGATGGGAAAAATTCCGGAGCAGGAAATGTGGCGCGTGTTCAACATGGGAATCGGTTTGGTGGTTATTGTGGCCCAAAAGGATGAGGCCAGGTTTGTAGAATTGTGTGATCAAAAAGGTGAAGCCCCGGTTTTCTTGGGGGAAATTGTCCAGGGGGAGAAGGGGGTGGAATTCCTTGCATAAGAAGATTGTGGTTCTGGTTTCTGGAAGAGGGACAAACCTTCAGGCTCTCATCGATGCTGTAAAAAATGGCACAATTCCGGGTCGCATCACCCTGGTGATTAGTGATAACCCTCACGCCTATGCCCTGGAGCGTGCGCGGAAGGAAAATATTCCCACGGTTATTCTCGATTACGCTTCTTTTCCAGGCAAGAAGGCTTATGAAACAGCACTGCTTGATATCCTTACCAAAGAGGGTCCTGACCTTATTTGTTTGGCCGGATATATGCGTATCGTGGGAAGGGAAATCGTTGCGCGCTATCGCCACCGGATTTTAAACATTCATCCCTCACTTTTGCCGGCTTTTCCGGGACTGGAAGCTCAGAAACAGGCGGTGGAGTATGGGGTGAAGGTAAGCGGTTGCACGGTTCATTTTGTGGATGAAGGGATGGATACCGGCCCCATTGTTTTACAGGCGGCGTGTCCAGTCCTTGACGATGATACACCGGAGACGTTGTCGGCACGGATTCTGCAGTATGAACATCAAATTTATCCCCAGGCAGTTCGGCTTTTTCTAGAGGGGAAACTCTCCATAGAAGGGCGAAAGGTTTTGGTGAAGGAGTGAACGATATGAGAGTTATGGTGATCGGGAGTGGAGGGAGAGAACACTGTTTGGCCTGGAAAGTTCGACAGAATCCCTCTGTGAAGGAAATTTTCTGTATTCCTGGCAATGGGGGAATGAGCGAGCTTGGTGAGTGTGTGGCTCTTTCTTCTTTGCCGGAAATAGTGACTTTTGCCCGGGAAAAAGCGGTGGACCTTGTTCTGGTTGGTCCAGAAGGACCTCTGGCGAGAGGTATTGTGGATTTATTGAAAGTACAGAATATTCCGGTGGTTGGTCCGGACAGAAATGCTGCTCTTTTGGAATCAAGCAAAGTTTTTGCCAAGAAGTTTATGGAACGGTATGGAATTCCCACCGCTCCTTTCCATATATTTGAGGAATATGAGGAAGCGGTGGCCTATTTCCGAAGACGCAGCGAGTACCCGGTAGTGGTGAAGGCCGATGGACTGGCCAGTGGGAAAGGAGTCTATATCCTTAACGATCTGGATGAAGCTCTGGATGCTCTCTTTGAGATCATGGTGAGTGAGAAATTTGGGGAATCGGGAAAGAGGGTGGTGGTGGAAGATTTTGTCCAGGGAGAGGAAGCCACGGTGATGGTACTCCTGGATGGAAAGTCGTACTGCTTTTTACCTTCCTCTCAGGATCACAAGCGGGTAGGCGAAGGAGATATCGGTCCGAATACCGGCGGCATGGGTGCCTACTCTCCGGCGCCTATTACCACTCCTTCGGTGTGGGACAAGATTGAGCGGAGAATTGTCCATCCTTTACTCGAAGGGATACAGGCAGAGCATCTTTTTTACCGGGGGATTCTGTATCTGGGTCTCATGATTGATCAGAAGGAAAACCCCTGGGTTCTGGAATTCAATGTTCGTCTGGGAGATCCGGAGGCTCAGGTTGTTCTTCCCCGGATTCAAAACGACTGGGTTGATTTGAGTTTTGCCCTCTGGAAAGGTGAACTTGATACCGTCCGCCTTCGGGTCGATGCGAAAGAGGCGTTGGGGGTGGTGCTGGTAAGTCAGGGTTACCCGGGACATTACGAAGTTGGCAAAAAGATTGAGGGTCTGGAAGGAGCAAAAGAGCGGAAAGGTGTTTTTCTCTTCCACGCTGGTACCGAGAAACGGGCAGATGGTTTCTACACCGCTGGGGGGCGAGTGCTCAATGTCTGTGCCCTGGGGGAAAACCTTGCCGATGCGTACCATAAAGCCTATGAGGCGGTTTCGGAAATTCGCTTTGAAGGGATGTACTACCGCAAAGACATTGGTTTTCGGGCGTTGAAGAAATAGGTAAGTTCGTGGAAATCGTCAGTTTTTGGCTATCGGAATAAGGACTCTTGGAGATATATGTCGGGTGACGTGGTGCAACAGAGGCAAAAATGAGAGAGAAAGTATAAAATGAACCCCGCCTTTAAGGCGGGGTTCATTTTATACTCGTGCCTTTTCTCTGGTTCTTGAGGCCTCTTCTTCCAGTTTGCGCAGGTATTCCTGTCTTTCCGTCTTGTAATCCTTGTAATAGATTGTTCCCTTGTAATCTCTTTCCCAGATCTCATCGCTCAGTTTTTTGAAAGCCTGAGCATACTGGTCGACTGCGTCTTTGAGGTCAGTTACGAGGCTTTCGGCTCCTTCGTGGCTGGGACGGGCGCCGTATTTTTCCACCACTTCGCGCAAGACTTCAGGAACGTCGATGAGCATACAGGGTCGCATGAGGTTGTTGTCATAGGGTTGTCTTTCCTGGATGGCTCGGAAGAACGGAGAGGAAAAAGCCTCTTTAAGGGATTTGTTTTTGATATTGTCAACGGTGAAGTGGCAAAAGACACAGGGTTCCACATCTCCAGAGTTGTTGATGTGGAAGTAGCGCCGACCACCAGCAATGCATCCGCCCACATAGGGACCATCGTTCCAGAAGTCTCCGATGAAGATCGGTTTTTCATAACGCAGACGGTGAACCTGATTTCTCAGGTGAAGTCTCTGTTCGGGGGTGGGCATGAGGTTCATGTCGGGTTTTTTCCCAATGGGTACATAGGTAAAGTACCAGCCAAAACTGCAGCCCTTACTGATGAGAAAGTCCATGAATTCATCGCTGGATACGAGCTCCGTGTTCTGGCGGGTGGCGGTGATGGAGAACCCAAAGAGAACACCTTCATCACGTAGCGCTTCCATAGCTTCCATAATCCGCTTAAACGTTCCTTTGCCTCTCCGGGTATCAGTTTCCTCTTCATAGCCCTCCATACTGATGGCTGGATACACGTTGCCCATCTGGGCCAGGCGTTTGGCAAGGTTTCGGTCAATTAAAGTCCCGTTGGTATAGATCTGGAAAGAAATATCATGATGTTTTTCAAATAAATCCAGGTGTTCTTTACGGATGAACGGTTCTCCTCCTGAAATGGTCAGGAAGTTCATGCCCATTTCTTTGGCTTCGGTAAAGATTCGGTCCAGGAGTTCAACGGGCATGTCACTCTCTTTGCGGTACTGGCCGGCATAGCAACCGTAGCAGTTGAGGTTACAGCGCATGGTGGGGCTCACCACAAAAAAGAAAGGCACCTGACATCCCAGTTCTTTTTCCAGTTTCTGCCTTTTCGGGACCCCCAGGAGAATGCTTTTGACGATAACGTTAACCATGAGTTTTTCCCGCACGTTGGGGTGAGTTTCCTGGAGTACCCTTCGGGCCAGGACGATCTGGGGTCTTTTCTCTTCGAACATCTGACGGAGACCCCGGATCTGGTCTCGGTAGTACTCAATCGGGGTCAGTTTCTCGGCAAGGTAGGTGAGTTTGATAATCGTTTCATCCGAGACGTTCCGCAAAGAATTGACGATGAGTTTCACAACCTGTTCTGTCGTAAATGCTTTAATCGAATCAAGATAACTCATATTAAGTCCCTCCCTCGGAGTGGTCTTTTTTATTATAGCATACTCGTCTATTTGATTTTCAGGAACCGTTCAGGCTCCCTGTTTGAGCAGGTCATAGACCCTTTTTACCTCTTGAATGTCCATCCAGGTCAGGTATTTCGGCGAACCAGGGGAACGAGAATCATAACGAAGGAGAAAACTGGGATGGAACATGGGAAAGATTTTCTTCCCACCTCGCCACTCGAACCACTTCCCTCGGAGCTTACTGATTGATTCCCTGGTTTCCAGCAAAAAGCTGGTGGAAATACTTCCTAAGGTAACGATTACAGAGGGGTTAACAATGGCAATTTGTGCTTCAAGATAAGGAAAACATGAAGCCATTTCCTCCTGAGTTGGCGCTCTGTTACCAGGGGGACGACACTTGACCATATTGGCAATATACACCTCCTCTCTCTCAATATTTACCGATTGAAGAATTCTGGTCAACAACTGCCCTGCTTTGCCCACGAAGGGTCTTCCTGTTTTGTCTTCTTCTTCTCCTGGTCCTTCTCCGATAAACATAATAATGGCATCAGGATTTCCTTCCCCCAGAACAGTTCTGGTGCGGTTATTGGCCAGGGCACAAAGCGTGCACTTCTCAACCTCTTTCTTCACTTCTTCTAAAAGTTCCTCTTTCCTTTTTTTAACAATATTCACCATAAACCCCCTGTGAGAGGGAGTTTGAATCATTATACCATGTTCGGACATGGTTTTTTAAATTTCTATAACCCTGTAATTATAACAGTTAATCACCCAGGTGTTATAGAGGAGGTCTTTAAAATTTTTGTCCTGGGTGTAATAAAGGTGAATATGACCGTGAAGGTGGTATTTGGGCTGATATTTCCGAATGATGGTGGTAAAGGTTGAGAACCCCCGGTGGGGAAGGTCATTGCCTTCGTGGACACCTCTTGGGGGAGCATGGGTAACCAGGATATCCAGAAATCTCCCGTGTCGCAGTCTGGTCCAGTAAAGCTGGGGTAAGAGCCTCAGGTACTTGAAGTACATGTCTCTTTCGGTATACTGGTGAATGTTGCCGTTGTACCAGTAGGAGCCTTCGAGGCCAGCGATGATGCGATTGCGGTACACCAGTACTTTTTCGTCCAGATTCGTGCCTCCGGCAAGGCTTTTCTGCCCTCCAGAGGGGTCGTGATTGCCATGGACGAAGAAAAGCGGAACGTTCAAAGTTGAGACAATAAAATCGAGGTAATGTTCGGGCAGGTCTCCGCAGGAAATCACGCACTCCACGTCTTTAAACTTTGTTTTGCAGGAAGAACTGTAGATCAAAGGATCAATATGGTCGCTCACGGCCAGGATTTTCATGGACCAAACTCCAAATTCCTTGCATCTTATGACGCTCTTTGTTATCCTTTTCCCAAATTTACCACAGGTTATTTCTTTTTAATAGGGATCATGGTAAAACGTTAGAATAAATTCGTGACGAGAACTGTTTTTCCTAATATTGGAAAAAATAAGTTGGCTTTTGAGGGAGGATTATGAATCGTCGATGAGTGATATCTTTCAGGGTGGAGTGGTTGATAATTTAGAGAAGCTCTTCGAGGTGTTACCGAGTTATGTGCGGAAGTCTCTCGAGGAGCAGGAAAACAGTGAGGATTTGATCGAAGTGATTATGGATTTAGGTCGCCCTCCTGAAGCACGTTTCAGCAAAGATTTTGTGATTCTTTCGGATCGGGTGGTCGAAAGGGAAGATTTGGAATATGTGGTGCAGAGGGTAGGAACCTTTACCGGGGATAATCGGGCTGGTATTGAGCGAACTTTGCACCGAATTTCCTGTATTAGGAATCGATTGGGAGAGGTGGTAGGGTTAACGCTTCGGGTAGGGAGAGCTGTTTATGGAACGATTGACATCATTCGAGATGTGGTGACTTCGGGGAAGAACATTCTCCTTCTCGGTCCTCCGGGAGTGGGAAAGACTACCAAGCTCAGAGAAATTGCCCGAGTGTTGAGCGACGAATTCAGTAGGCGAGTTATAGTGGTCGATACCTCGAACGAGATCGCTGGAGATGGGGATATTCCCCATCCCGCCATCGGAAGAGCCCGACGTATGCAGGTTTCTTCGCCCAATAGGCAACACGATGTGATGATTGAGGCGGTGGAAAATCATATGCCTGAAGTGATCATTGTCGATGAAATTGGGCGAGAGGAAGAGGCGAGAGCTTGCCGTACCATTGCCGAACGCGGGGTTCAGCTTATCGCTACGGCTCATGGGAATACCCTGGAGAATCTCCTTTTGAACCCGACTCTGAGTGACCTTGTGGGAGGCATCCAGTCAGTGATTCTGAGCGATGAAGAGGCGCGGAGAAGGGGTACTCAGAAAGCAATACTGGAAAGAAAAGCCATCCCAACCTTTGATATTGTTATCGAGCTCCGGGACCGCGATACCCTGGGGATTTACCATAATACGGCTCAGGCGGTTGATCTTCTCCTGCGGGGTTACCCACCGCAAATTGAACTTCGTAAACGAACTAAAGAGGGAAATATTCAGGTGGTCAGGGAAGGAGCGCTTTCCGAGGAAGAGTCGGAAATACACAGGGAGCGGGTCGCTGAAAAGAGTTTGTTTCCCGAGATTTCGGAGGGTCGGATGTTGCGCGTGTATCTCTTTGCGGTCAGCAAAAACTATATGCAAAGGGCTATCGCTCAACTGCAGGTTCCCCTTGAGGTTGCCGAGGACCTGGGGAAAGCAGACATGGTGTTGACCCTAAAAAGCCGATATCGTAAACGCGGTGGTAAACTCAAGGAGGCCGAAAATCGTGGGGTACCGGTACACGTGGTGCGGAGCAATACCTATAACCAGGTTCTCAAATTCGTTCAGGATCTGTTTGGATATTCAGAAGCTTCGCTCGGATCTCCGGCCGATTCCGGATTGATTGAAGCGGAACGAGCCGCACGCCATGTTCTCAAGGTTGGTGAACCAATGGAACTTGCTCCTCGAAACGCTTTTGTGCGACGTTTACAACATAAAATTGCCGAGCGTTACAATCTCTTCTCTCAGAGTATTGGCGAGGAACCATTTCGACGGGTGATTATCTATCCCCAGAGCCCCAAAGAGAAACATGAATGATTGGCCCGGCTTCTTCATTACCTTTGAAGGCATAGAGGGGAGTGGAAAGACTTCCCATGCAAACCGTCTCTGGCGTTTTCTCACCGAACAGGGCTTTGCCTGTGTTTTGACCAGGGAGCCCGGAGGAACCGAGTTGGGAGAGAAATTGAGAGAAATTTTGCTCAATCCGGCTATGGAAAAGATTGACGGGGTAACCGAGGTTCT
>JABUEZ010000097.1 GCA_013314795.1 Candidatus Profundicultor aquiphilus
GAAGCAAAGTGGGGAGACCCGGGAAGTGAAGGAGATGATTACGGGAAAAGGACGGGGGGAAAGAAAGGTTGGAAGGAAAAGTTCCCGGAAAAAATCGAAGAGGGGATAAAAAGACAAAGGAGGAAATAGGGTGACGGTGTATCGGAAGAAGCTTATCGAGGTGGCCTTGCCGTTATTGGAGATAAATGAGGCTTCGGCGTATGACAAGATGCCGGGGATTGGGGCGCACCCGAAGGGGATTCATCACTGGTGGGCGAGGTTGCCTTTGCCGGTGGCGCGGGCGGTGATTTTTGCTTCTGTGGTCGATGACCCTGGGGAGCATCCGGAGAGGTTTCCCACGGAAGAGGCGCAGAATAGGGAACGGGAGCGACTTTTTGGGATTATCCGGAAGATGATGCAGAGGAATCTTCATGAGCATCCGGAGGTATACCGCGAGGCGCAGGTGGAGATGATGAAATACTGTGAAGGGAAAATGCCGCCGTTCCTTGACCCTTTTGCTGGGGGAGGGTCGATTCCCCTGGAGGCGGCGCGACTGGGATTTGAAGCGTATGCCAGGGATTTGAATCCGGTGGCGGTTTTGTTGAATATCTGTAACCTGGAGATTGTCCCCCGCTGGCAGAATTACCCGCCGGTGAATCCTGAGGCGAGAAAGCAAGCGGTGCAGGAAGGCTGGCACGGGGCAGGAGGATTGGCTGAAGATGTGCGCTATTATGGACGGCGGATTCTGGAGAGGGCAAAGAGAAAAATTGGGCATCTCTATCCACCGGTTAGAGTGACGGAGGAAATGGTGGCAGAAAACCCCCATCTTGAGCCCTATTTGGGAAGGGAGCTTCCGGTTATTGCCTGGATATGGGCGCGAACTGTTCCAAGTCCTGATCCGGCGATGAGAGGGGTTCATGTGCCGCTTTTGAGTACCTTCTGGCTTTCGAGTAAAAAGGGAAGCGAAGCGTACCTGGAACCAGTAGTGGAAAAGAGTACGCGGACCTGGCGCTTTGTGGTGCGGACCGGAACGCCAAAAGACCGGGAAAAGGTCAAAATGGGGACGAAGCTGGGAAGAAGTGGTTTTTGGTGTCTTTTGTCTGGGGTACCGATTCCTTTTGAATATATCCGGAAGAAAGGGATGGAAGGGAAACTTTCTTCTGCCATGGTGGCCATTGTTGCAGAATCGCCGAACGGTCGTATTTACCTTCCGATGAGTGCTGAACAGGTTGCTGTGGCAAATTCTGCCTGTCCTGAGGGATTCCCTGAAGCTGATTTACCAGAAAGGGCGCTAGGTTTTAGCGTTCAGCACTACGGTTTTCGGAAATACTGGGAACTTTTTACTCCCCGACAACTTCTGGCGTTGACCACGTTTTCTGACCTTGTTCGGGAGGTTCGGGGTGAGATTGAAGAAGATACTCTGGGGGCAGGATTGGGGGAAAAAGAGGCCAGGGATTATACGAAAGCTGTGGCGACCTTTCTGGCTCTGGTTTTAGACCGGTGCGTGGATTTTAATAATTCGCTGTGTCGGTGGAAACCGAGTGGGCAGCAAAGTCTTCAGCTTTTTGCTCGTCAGGCTATCCCTATGGTATGGGATTTTGTGGAACCGAATATAATGGGTAATAAGGCCGTTTGTTGGTTCACTGCCATAGATATATGTGCTGAAGCAATGCGTGTAGTTCCTGCGAAGGAAGTTTTACAAGGTCATGCCTTTCCTTTGGATGTAACGAAGCCCTGGGACGGAAAGGAGAAATTTTTCATCTCTACTGACCCACCGTACTACGATAATATCTGCTATTCGGCATTATCGGACTTTTTCTATGTGTGGCTGCGACGGACGATTGGGGATTGGTATCCGGAGCTTTTTTCCACGATTCTCGTGCCCAAAGAGGGGGAACTGGTGGCATCACAGGAACGTTTTGGAGGAGATAAGAGGAAGGCAAAGGAGTACTTCGAGCGAGGATTTCGGCGGGCTTTTACCATTTTGCGGGAGAAAATGGACCCACGGTTTCCGTTGACGGTGTACTATGCCTTCAAGCAGAAGGACGAGGAAAGTGGTGAGGACGAGGAAGAAAGTGGGGTTAAAGAGCGCGTGGATAGCACCACCGGATGGGAGACCATGCTTTCAGCGCTGGTGGAGACAGGGTTTCAGATTACGGCGACCTGGCCGGTGCGGTCGGCGCAGGCATGGCGGATGCGGGCTATGGGATCCAATGCGCTGGCGTCGTACATTGTCCTGGTTTGTCGCATGCGGCCGGAGAATGCCCCCAAGATTGACCGGCGGGCGTTTTTGCAGGAACTGAAAAAGGAGCTTCCGGAGGCGTTGCGACGATTGAAGCAGGGGAATATTGCCCCGGTGGATTTTGCCCAGGCGGCCATTGGGCCGGGGATGGCGGTGTATTCCCGCTATAGCCAGGTGCTGGAAGCAAGCGGAAGACCCATGAGTGTGCGCACTGCTTTAGCGCTTATTAATCAGATTCTTTCTGAGGTTCTGGCGGAAGAGGAAGACGAGTTTGATAATGCCACCCGCTGGGCCATTGCCTGGTTTGAACAGCATGGTTTTGGAGAGGGTGACTTTGGTGAGGCTGAACTCCTATCCAAGGCCAAGGTGACTTCGGTGGAAACACTCGTTTCAGAGGGTCTTGTTTTTGCTCGGCAGGGGAAGGTGCGTCTGCGCCGGCCAGAGGAGTACCCCAAAGACTTTGACGCGAAGGAAGGCGGTAACCATTCGGTGTGGGTGATGACCCATCAGGTTCTGCGGGTGTACGTGGTGGAGAAAGCCGGGGATATGGTTACGGCTCGGCTTTTGCGGCAGTTCGGCGGAAAGCAGGAGTACATCCGGGATCTTTCCTATCGGTTGTTCCGTCTGGCGGAGAGACGAAACCACAGTCAGGATGCCCAGATGTACAATACCCTTATTCTGGGGTGGCCGGAACTGACGCGGATGGTGGAGGAAGTGGATTCACTGAAATATGGGGAGACCGGAAAGCTTTTATAAGGTGGAGGGGGTGACGATGTGGCAATAACCAACAGAGAACGGGTGGGGAAAGCCCTGGAAGTTTTACAGATGGAGTTGGCTCCCTTTGTGGAGCGGGAACTGGAGGGCGTCTACAAGAACCGCTTCCGGGATGAGGCAGTCCGTCTGACGGGGAATAGTTTTCTGGCGAAAAAGTCAGTGCGGGAGTGGGATGTGGCTGCCCTTTTTAAGGTCATGTGGGAGAGCTGGAACGAGGTCTTTGGGAGAATCCTGGGCCAGGAAGAGCGGAATCTCGTTTCGGAGTTGTGGAACTTCCGGAATAAGTGGGCCCACCAGGAAGGGTTTTCCATCGATGATGTTTATCGGGTACTTGATTCCGGTGTGCGGCTCCTTGAGGCGATTTCTTCACCGCAGGTGGAGAAGTTGCGAACCATGCGAATGGAGATTCTGCGAGCCCGTTTTGAAGAGGAGTTGCGGAACGAAAAGCGCAAGATGGGGGTGCCACTCGTGGAAGCAGCAAGTAGCGGGGCACTTCCTTCCTGGCGAGACGTCATTGAACCCCATCCGGATGTGGCTGGTGGGAACTACCTTCAGGCGGAATTTGCTGCCGATTTGTGGCAGGTGTATCGGGGAGAAGCGAGCGTCGAGTATCAGGATCCGGTGGAGTTTTTTCGCCGGACGTATCTCACAGAAAGTTTGAAGCGACTTTTACAGAACGCTGTTAAGCGCTTGAAAGGGACTGGCGGGGAACCGGTGGTGCAGCTCCAGACCAATTTCGGCGGGGGCAAGACCCATTCTATGATTGCCCTGTACCATCTCTTTTCCGGAGCAAACGCTTCGGAACTTCCTGGGGTGGAGGCACTTATGGCCGAAATTGAGGAGCGGGAGCTACCCCGAGTCCATCGGGTGGTGATCGTGGGGAACCGGATTTCCCCAGGGAATCCCATGGTGAAAGAGGATGGGACGGTGGTGCGGACCCTGTGGGGAGAGATTGCCTGGCAACTGGGGTATGCCAAAGGAGGGGTTAAGGAGGCAAAGAGAGCCTATGAACTGATTGCCGCCGACGATGAGCGGGCCACCAATCCGGGAGAGCGGTTGCAGGAACTTTTGAAGCGTTACGGTCCCTGTCTCATTTTGATCGATGAGTGGGTGGCGTATGCCCGGCAGTTGCACGATGAGATGCTTTTACCTGGGGGCACTTTTGATACTCAGTTTACCTTTGCTCAGGCGTTGACCGAGTCGGCCCGGACGGTGCGGAGTTGTTTACTTGTGGTGTCGCTTCCGGCTTCGGATCAGCCCATTTCCCCGCATGCCCAGGTGGAGAGTATCGAAGTGGGTGGCATTCGGGGACGAGAAGCTCTGGAGCGGCTTCGAAACGTCATCGGGCGAATTGAATCCACCTGGCGGCCGGCTACGGCAGAAGAGTCCTTTGAGATTGTCCGCCGGAGGCTTTTCCGCTCCATGCAGTCGCCGGAGCAGTTCAAGGCCCGGGATCTCGTGGTGCGGGCCTTTATGGATTTTTACCGCAGCCAGAAGGGCGATTTCCCGCCGGAATGTTACGAAGCGGAGTATGAGCAGAAAATGCGCGCTGCCTACCCCATTCATCCGGAGGTCTTTGCCCGACTTTATGAAGACTGGTCGACGCTTAACCGCTTTCAAAGGACGCGAGGGGTTTTGCGTCTCATGGCGGCGGTGGTGCATGCCCTCTGGGAACGGGGTGACAAAAGCCCCCTGATTCTTCCGAGCATCATTCCCATGGACGATGCCCAGGTTCAGTTTGAGCTCACGCGGTATCTTTCCGAAAACTGGGCGCCCATTATCGAGAAAGAAGTGGACGGGCCGGAGTCGCTTCCGGTGCGTTTGGACAGTGGGCAACCCAACTTTGGTCGCTACCAGGCCACGCGCAGGGTCGCCCGGACCATTTACCTTGGCTCGGCGCCCTTACAGGGACTGTCACAACGAGGAATCGAAGACCGCAGGATCCGTCTGGGGTGCGTCACTCCTGGGGAATCTTCGGCGGTTTTTGGAGATGCCCTGCGTCGGCTTGTGGCGCAGGCGACCTATCTCTATCAGGATGGGACCCGTTACTGGTACTCCACTCAGCCCAATGTCACCAGTGAAGCCGAAGCACGGGTAGAAAATCTAAAGCGTGAACCGGAAAAAGTGGTGCGGGAAATCGAACGGCGTATCCGGGAACATTTGCGGGAACGGGGCAGTTTCAACAAGATCCACGCTTTTCCCCAGGACAGTGTCGATATCCCCGATGAACCGGAAGCGCGCCTTGTCATTCTCTCGGTTGCTACTCCCCACAGCAAGGGGGAAGTGAGTCCGGCGCGACTCAAAGCTCAGGAAATCCTGGAAAAGCGCGGTAGTAACCCCAGGATTTACCGCAATACCCTTGTTTTTGCCGCCGTTGACCGGACGAGACTCCAGGACCTTGACGAAGCCGTCCGGCGGTATCTTGCCTGGCAGTCCATACTCGATGACCGGGAAATTCTGAATCTTTCCCCTCAAGCAGTCCGCCAGGCCGAAGAGCAAAAGCACAGCGCTAACCTTGCGGTTGAGGCCCGTCTCCCCGAAGCTTTTCAGTGGGTGCTCGTTCCTACTCAAAATGACCCTCAGGGTGAAATCACCTGGCAGGAAATCCGTCTCCAGGGAACAGGTGCCTTGTCGCAGCGCATTGCCAAGCGCCTGGAGAGCGAAGAAATCCTTCTCAACGTCCTTTCTGGGGTACGCCTGCGTATGGAACTTGACCGCGTTCCCCTCTGGCGCGGTGACCACGTGGAAATTCGACAACTCCTCGAGGATTTTGCCCGCTACCTTTACCTTTACCGCCTGCGGGATGCGTCGGTTCTTGTTGCCGCCATCCAGGACGGAGTGGGTCTCCTTACCTGGGAAAAGGACGGCTTTGCCTATGCAGATAATTTCGATACCGCCACCGGCCGTTACCAGGGACTGCGTGTCGCACAGAAAATCAGCCTTTCACCTGAAGCTCCCAGAGGACTTTTAGTAAAACCCGAAGTGGCCATAAAACAACTCGAGGAAGAGCGGCAATCTGCCACGGTTTCCCAGGGAACCACCCCGGACCCAAAAGGGGAACTCGTTTTGACTGCCCCATCTAGCAAGATTACTCCTCCACCGGAGAAAAAACCCGAAGAAAAACCCATTTTCTGCCGTTTCCATGGAAGCGTTCTTCTCGATTCCACCCGCGCCGGCCGCGATGCCGGTCGTATTGCCGAAGAAGTCATCGCCCATCTTTCCGGTCTTCCTGGGGCTACCGTCAGGGTTACGCTTGAAATCGAAGCCCATATCCCCAAAGGGGTTCCGGAAAACGTCATCCGAGTGGTTACCGAAAACTGTCGCACCCTTAAGTTCACCCACCATGGATTTGAAAAAGAGTAGCGAAAAAGATTCCCAGACAGCCCAGGGATAAAGGGCCAGAAATCACGTTCACGCCAAACGTGTGTGGGTATCGTACCCTTCTCCGTGCCCGAACCGGTTTCGGAATCCCAAGAAGGACCCCAAGATAAATTCAGGTGAAGGAAGAGAGAGCCCGCAGGAATGGCGAGTTTGATGAGGCAAGTGGGGATTGCGGCCGAAATACGTGCCGGGTGCATGTGTTATTCTACCCCAGAAGAAAACAATAAACATCGGAAAAAGGGCCTGTGTAGGGGAACATTCTTGGAGGATAACCACGGCTTGAGCTATCCAGGGGTAGATTCCGGCTTGGAAATTATCCATATAGCGGATAAGAGGCGGTTCGATCTTTTTCATTATTTTCATTACTCCCTGGGACGGCAAAAAGGGGTACTTCTGAGGTAGTCCTCTTTTTCTATAATGAGGTCCTATTATCTTTTCCGAAATCATCTTTTGAGATTACTTTATCACTTGTTTATGCTCTTTGGGGTAACTTCTTTTTCGGGAAAAAATTGATGCGTTCACGACTTGTGGTATGATAAGATGTAGACTTGTACTCTCGAGGGAAGCCATGGGGATTTCCGCTTTCAAACAGAGGGAAAAACTCCTTCATGAAGAACTTACTCGAATCGTGAAGATCCTTGTGGAAAAATACATGCCAGAAAAAATCATCCTTTTTGGTTCTCTTGTTGGAGGTCATGTCCACGAATGGAGTGATATTGACCTTCTCATTGTGAAGGAGACTTCTCAACGACCGATTGACCGGGTTCTTGAGGTCGCACGGCTTGTGCGTCCCAAGGTGGGGGTTGATTTTTTCGTGTACACTCCCTCGGAAGTTGACCTGTGCTTCAAAGAGGGAGTTTCTTTTCTCCGGAATGTTCTAAAGCAAGGAAAGATCCTGTATGAAAAGGGAAACACAGGAATGGGTGAAAATTGCTGAAGAAGACCTTGAATCAGCGGAATGTCTTTTTGCAAAGGGTCTTTATCGGATGGTTTGTTACCATGCCCAGCAGGCCGTGGAAAAATTTCTAAAAACGACCCTCGAATCCACAACGTTCTTGACCTTCTTTTTGTTCTCCAGAGGCAAGAGCGTTATCCTCCGCTTAACGACGAAGAAGCTGTTTTTTCTGAGTAGCGTCTATCGAGCGCGCTACCCTGCAGGATTGGGACTTCTGCCCCAAGGAGAGCCCTCCCG
>JABUEZ010000098.1 GCA_013314795.1 Candidatus Profundicultor aquiphilus
CGCATGCCTGGCATACAAAACCACTCTCACGATACTCTTCATCCATGAGCAATGTCTGACAGGCCCCAAGATTAACTGCCTGCACAACGTTCAACAGGCCAAAAGTAGCCAGACCCTTATTCCCAATTACCTCAAGAAGACGCCCCATGATCATCCGGTCCTCTTCTTCTTCCACCATCTTCTCGGCCCGTAAGGCCTCTGCGACGGTAGCGTTGATATGGTCTTTGGGACTCAGATGGACTCTACCCTTCAAAACCCCTTTGAGGTAAGTATGCAGGAAGTTCACAAAGAGAGGATATTCTTCTTCCTTGATGCCAACAAAGAGATATTCGAAATGCCCCAAGCGGAAATGCTCCCAAAGAAGATCCGCCACTTCTTTATAATGCCGGAAAATCTGGTTCTCGATGCGTCTGGCAATTCTGCGCTCTTCAAGGCCATACCATCCCCCTTCCTTCACCTTTCCCTGAGTATCACTGTGATGGCTGGCGTGTTCCAGAATCTCTC
This sequence comes from Candidatus Profundicultor aquiphilus, assembly GCA_013314795.1. Classification (GTDB taxonomy): domain Bacteria; phylum Atribacterota; class Atribacteria; order Atribacterales; family Caldatribacteriaceae; genus Profundicultor; species Profundicultor aquiphilus. The sequence continues at coordinate 505 of JABUEZ010000098.1, forward strand.
CCATATAAATCTCGAATAGCCGTGCCTCCCGGTGATCCAGCACCACCAGCATAATCCGACGATGCTCATCGAGAACGGCAAGAAGGGGACGAATATAGGGATTGGAACCGATAATAACTCCCGATTGTAAGGGCTGTGCCAGACGGTAGACCCGAAAAAAATTACTGGCGTCACTGGCAATGATCACCAGCCCCTTCACCCTCCCTCGTACTTCAAAATCATTGCGCAGAAAATCCTCGATGCGTTTGAAATCCCTTTCCACCCCGGGGTGGAATTCTTCAGAAAACCGCTCCCGCAAGAAGGCAAGTTTCTCCTGTAAGAGAGCATGGGCTACAGCCAGAAACTGCTGACGCGTGAAGCGTCTGGGATCCACATTCAAATAAAAAGAAGTCACCAGACTCCTGCCTGGAGCAAAATCACACAGTTCTCGAACGTCATCTACGGTAATCATGCCTTCACCCCCCTTTCTTTTTCCTTTTTATCTCTTCAAACTTCTCCAGAAACGGAGGATAGAGAACTCCCTCTTCCGTGACCAAAGCGCTCACCAGGCTCCAGGGTGTGACATCAAACGCAGGATTCCGTACCCCCACTCCCGAAGGAGAAATCTGTCTTCCACCCCATAATATCACTTCTTCCCGGTTTCTCTCTTCAATGGGTATCGCCTGACCGTTGAGCGCATCGAAATCAACCGAAGAAAGCGGTGCAGCGACATAAAAAGGAATGCGATGATAATGAGCAAGCAATGCCACAGTATATGTACCAATTTTATTGGCAAAATCACCGTTCAGGGCAATTCGGTCTGCCCCAACGATCACCTTATCAATCTCTCCCCGAGACATTAAAAATCCGGCCATGTTATCGCAGATGACCGTTACCGGGATTCCACTTTTTTGTAGTTCAAACGCAGTAAGACGAGCGCCCTGAAGAAGGGGACGAGTTTCATCAGCATAGACGGTGAGCCGTTTTCCTTCCTTGAGAAAAGCCCAGTGTATGGTTCCCAGAGCAGTTCCCCACTGAACACAGGCCAGAGCCCCAGCATTACAGTGGGTTAAAATGCGGTCACCATCCGCAAAAAGCTGAGCCCCAAACCGAGCGATACGTTCGTTGGTACACACATCCTCCTCTTCCATGGCCTGTGCTTCTTTGATCAACCTTTCTACCACCGTATCGACCGATGCCTCCTGAGCTTCCAGGGAACGCCAGACCTTTCCCATGCGATCCAGGGCCCAGAAAAGATTCACCGCGGTAGGGCGAGTCCCCCGCAGTTCTCCATCCACACGCGCAAGAAAACGGAAAAACCCTTCCCGATCTAGACCAGCAGCTTCCAAGGCTCCCAGACACAGGCCATAGGCCGCAGCAACTCCGATAAGGGGTGCTCCACGCACCTGCAATCTCCGAATCGCCTCAGCCACCACCCGGTAGTCAGAAGTGGTCACATATCGTTCTTCCAGAGGCAAAAGCGTTTGATCCAGAAAACAAAGGGCGTTGTTCTCCCACCTAATTGTCCGTATCATTCTCTTTCTCCGTCCTTTCCCTCAGAGCCAAAAACTATACCCCAGGAGGGTTACCACACTCACAATAAATGTCGCCAAAAGGAGGCCTCCCAGAATAAAAGGGAACGATTCTCTAAACGATAATCCTCCCAGAAAACAAATGAGAGCCCCGGTCCAGACGCCGGTAAACGGCAACGGAACCCCCACAAAAAAAAGAATTCCCCACTGTTCCCACCTGGCGTACTTCCGAAAGCGCTTTTTTACCCCCTCGGTGTAACGCTCATACAGGCGGTTAAACCATTCGATCTTACAGAACAACCTCAAGACTACCTGAAGGAGATACATAACGAGAAAATATGGAATGATATTACCAGCAAGAGCAACGGGTAAAACCAGAGAAAAAGGGACGCGAGCACCCAGTACACCGTATGGAATCGCGCCTCTTACCTCACTGATCGGCAAAAAAGCAAGCAAAAAGACCTTAAAAAGCGAACCAATCATGTCAGCGTCATTCTCCGGACCAGTTCCTTAATGATCAGGGTCATTTTGGGTTCCGCCTCTTTGGCTGCATTCACGATCTCCTCAAAACTCACCGGCTCCACCACTCCATCAATAGCAAGATCCGTAATACAGGAAATCCCAAATACTCTCATACCGGCGTGTCTGGCCACAATGACTTCTGGGACAGTGGACATGCCTACGGCATCTGCCCCAATGGTGATGAGAAAGCGATACTCGGCCGGTGTCTCCAGATTCGGCCCCGGTAGAGCCACATAAACGCCCTGGTGAAGGTAAATTTTGTTTTCCAGAGCAATCTGCAAAGCCAGCTCCCGCAACTCCCGGTCATAGGTCAGGGACATGTCTGGAAAGCGCGGCCCAAGCTCCGGGTCATTGGGACCTCTCAGGGGGTTATCGCCCAGAAGATTGATGTGATCAGTGATAACCATGAGATCTCCCCGCTTCATGTTGCGATTCATCCCCCCAGCAGCATTGCTCACCAGGAGCACCTGAGCTCCCAATCGTTTCATCACCCGAACCGGGAAAGTAACCTGCTTCAAATCATATCCTTCGTAATAATGAAACCGCCCCTGCATTACCACCACCGGTTTTCCGGAAATGTATCCCAGCACCAGGTTTCCTCTGTGCGTCTCCACCGTCGAGACCGGAAAATGCGGGATTTCTTCATAGGGAATCACACGGTCGATTTCGATCTCGTCAACCAGTGCTCCCAAACCGGTACCCAGGATAATCCCCACCGAAGGAACAAAGCGAATTTTTTCTCCAATAAATTGCGCACTCTCTTCGATCTGCTTTTTCAATTCCATCACAATTCACCTCCAGAAAAAATTTATTTTCTTGGAAACGCCCTTTCGTAGACCTCTCTGAGCACTTTACGGTTCACATGGGTATAAATCTGGGTGGTGGTAATATCGCTATGACCCAGAAACTCCTGAACAATCCGGAGATCGGCTCCGTTTTCCAGAAGATGGGTGGCAAAAGTATGTCGAAAAGTGTGCGGAGTGATGTTCTTTTGAATCCCCGCCCGGCGGGCATACCGCTTAATCAGAGTCCAGACATTCTGGCGAGTCAGGGGGCGTCCTGAAGCATCACTCACAAAGATGTAATTACTCTGAGACCTCTTCAGAAGAACCGGCCTCCCCCTTTCAAGATAAGCAACCAGTGCTTCCTGGGCTTTTTCACCAAAGGGTACCACCCTCTCTTTAAACCCCTTCCCCCACAATCGGATCATCCGATTGGAGAGGTCAAGATGCGAAAATTCAAGCAATACCAGCTCACTGACTCGCAACCCGCTCGAATAGAGGAGTTCGAGCATTGCCCTATCCCGTAACCCCCGCGGCAAAGAGGGATCACAAACGGCTATGAGGCGTTCAACTTCTTCCAGGGTTAACACTTCGGGAAGGTTACGCTGGATTCGAGGTGTATCCAGAAGTTTGGCTAAATTCTCCGTCACTATTTTTTCCTGCACCAGAAAGAAAAAAAACGTTCGCAACGATGAGATTCGCCGAGCAAGAGAAGTTTTTTCCAGATCTTTTTTTGATTCACTGATCACAAACTGCTCCAGAACTCCAAGATCCACGTCCTGAAGGGAATGGCACCCTGCTTGAGTCAAAAATTGAAGAAAGAACATAACGTCCTGATGATAGGCCACAATGGTATTATCTGACAGCCGCTTTTCCCAGAAAAGGAACTGTAGAAAGGATTCAAGAATTTCTTCAAACTCTGGCCGCATACCGTTCCTGGAGCGATCCTCGCAAAAAGAGTACCACCGCAACGATGATCACACAGGCCAGTTGTCCTACGGTCAGGAATCTTCCGATCACAAAGGGTTCTTCCCTGAAATATTCCATAAAAAACCGAGCGACACCATAAAGCCACAGATAATCGAGAAATAGCGCTCCGGGAAAATGGGGTTTTCGAGAAAGCCACAGCAGGATGAAGAAAATCACCAGGGAGTACCCCAGGGAATAGATCTGTGTGGGATAGCGGAAACCGGAAAGGTGAGGAAATTTTACCCCCAGGGGGAAAAATGAATACTCGCAAACCCGCCCATAACAACAACCATTCAGAAAACAACCAATCCTCGCGATGGCGTAACCAAGGGCAATCGGTGGAGCAAAAAGGTCGAAAAAGGCCACCAGGCTGTACTTCCGTTTCACAATATAAGGGATAGCGAGAAGCAAAGCCCCGGCAATACCTCCATAAAACGTCAATCCACCCTCTCTCACCGCGAACACTTTCCAGAGATTTTTGCCATAGTAATCCCAGTGCAAGATGACATAGGCGAGCCTTGAGCCCACCACTGCACCAATCACACAGAGCGAGGCAACCTCCATCACTGCTTCTTTACTCACCCCATACCGTGAAGAATGGTACAAAGCCCAGGCGACACCAATCAAAAAAGCAAGTCCCAGCATAAAACCGTAGGAATAAATGGGAAAATTTCCCAGAAAAAAGAGAACTGGACGCATCAGAACACCACCTTTGTCTTGGTATCGACAATTTCAATCCACACCCTACCAGGGTTAACTCGCAGTTCCTCACCGTTATCGTAATAGAATCTGGTTTTATCCCGCAAGGTTTTCTTTTCCCACCGGATGGGCAACACCACACCATCACTAAAAACCCAGCCCTGCCCCTGCCCGACAAATCGGATTTCCAGGCGCCCTTCTGCATCTTTCACCACGTGTTCGGTGACCTGAACGATTACTGTGGAACAGGAAATCTGGGCGCCAGAACTGCTATCGATATGGGGTTTTTCGTTCACAAAACGAGCATATTCTCTTTTTCCTTCATTGAAGGTAAATTTAACTGCATAGTCTCCGGCATAGCGAATCTCCAGAGCCGATGCTTTTTTCCCGGATGGCGAATTGGCCGATGAAGAGGCGACCCCAAACCCTGAACTTCTGACCGGTCGATTGTACCCCAACTTCTGCGCTTCCTGACGCAGAGAAACCACCGAAGTATAAAGATTGTGGGGCGGACGCCGTTCTTTTTCCCTCCAGAAGGGCTGAAAGTGATTCATTTCATCGATATGATCCAGAGCCAGTTCCTTCATATAGGTGTAGGCTTCCACACTCCCCCCACTGTGCACAAAGATGGCATCATGTTCCATAGCCTTCAGGGCAAAGTACGGACGAGCGCTCCGTACCGGTCCAACCCGATCTGCTGCTTCAGAGGAAAAAATAGCCAGAAACCTGGTAATACCTCCTTCGGCCATGATTTCGTACACCACATCAGCTTTGGAAAGACCCGCCTGAGGCCGAGCTTGGGGTGCGTTTTCCACAATGACTGCAATGGGCCTTTTGGTGAATGGAGAGCGCTTTTCCACATTGGTGGTGGGAGGAAGGAGTTCCCCGGTAGCCATGGTCTCACCTACGGTACTTTCCACCCTCTGCATGCCCTCTTTAGCCAAATGGGCCAGACGAGAAGACTGGCCTGCTTCGTCGAGTTGTCCCTTAATGGTTGACTCTGCTTCAGCACCCTGCCACTTCATGCTTTCTTCAACTTCGATATTTTCACCGGGATTAAAAAGCCGCGCTCCCGAAGGTGAAGTTTTTCCCACGATGTTCTCTGCTTCAGGAAGTTCCACGGGAGGCTTGGGCACCCGCACCTGCTCTTTTCGCTGTTGCATTTCCGAAGCAATTTCACTTTTCACCTGGGGTACTTCCTGTGCCTCAGCTTTCTGCATCTCCGAGGGAGGACTGAGTTCTGCCAACTCTGCAGTCTGTGGTACTGTCCCTTGCGGTTTTTTGGGAGAGGGAATCTCCATCAATTCCACTACCACCGGTTTCTCCTCTTCGGGTCGGTTATAATGAAAAGAGAGCCAGTAAATCGATATGACCGCAAGAACAGCCAGATTCACGGCCAGAGAGAAAACCAGAGAAAAAGACCAGACTCTCCTCTCGTCCCAGACCAGGCGACTCACTCTTCTTCTCCTTCCGGCTGAGTGGCAATAGCCATTCGCTCTGCCCCGGCTCGGCGGGCAATGTCCATCACTTTGACCACATTCCCATGGAGCACTTTCTTATCAGCCTCGATAACCACCATGCTTTCCGGATCTTTGCGTAGGGAAGCCACCAGCACTCTGGGAAGTTCGTTCCAGTCGGTGAGTCCTCCATCCACATAGACCATGTTGTTCTCGGTAACGGTGATGGTGATGGTTTTGGCTTCCTCAATCTTGGAGAAGTTGGCCGAAGGAAGGTTCACCCGTGCCCCGCTCTCTACACTGATGAACGTGGTGGTCACCACAAAAAAGATGACCAGTTGCAGAACCACATCCACCAGGGGAGTGATGTTGATGTCGGGTTTAGTTTTGCTCTTCCGTTGCCGAAACCGGAACATGGTCCTTCTCTCCCTCGGGGAGAGCAATACCCTCGAATTCAATCATTGGATGGGTGGTTTCCATCACTTCCAGGATCTCCGTGCTGGCCCGCTCGATATCGCTGACAATGTGTTCCGAGAGACGAGAGAGGTAATGGTGAATCACCACGGTAGGGATGGCCACCGACAGTCCTGCGGCAGTGGTGAGCAAGGCCTCCGAGATGCCCCCAGCCATCTCGGTCGGTTTTCCCACCCCCACGGCGGCAATCACACTGAAGGTCTTGATCATTCCCGTGACTGTTCCCAGAAGTCCCAGGAGCGGAGAGATATTGGCAATGACCACCAGAGTGGAAAGCCGTCGTTCATAGAACGGTAACTCCTGCATCGCTTTGATCTCCATGGCTTCTCTGGCTTCCTTGGGTTGGCCGGCAAAGTACTTTTTCAAACCAGCCAGGATGATCCGTGAGGCTGGCATCTGAAATTTCTGAGTGGCCTCAAGAACACCTTTGAGATCCTTTCGGGAAAGGGCTTTGCGAACCGCCCGGAGATACTTTTTGACCTCCTCTTTGGCATGCCGGAGCACATACCATCTTTCCAGAAAGATGGCCAGGGACACAACAGAACAGGCCACGATGGGATACATGACGTATCCACCTTTAGCAATGATGGAGAAAAACTGCATGCACTGACCTCCTACTATTCAGGGTGAGAAAATGG
>JABUEZ010000099.1 GCA_013314795.1 Candidatus Profundicultor aquiphilus
TCGTGGTGGAGTACAGGTGTTGAGGCGGCCGAGTTCTAAGCCCAGGTTTTTCAGACACTGAGCTAATGCCTGAGCGGGAAATTCCCCCTGTCTTCCAGCAGGGAAATGCAGTTCTCCGATATGAACGACACCGTTGAGGAATGTACCGGTACAGATCACCACGGCCTGAGCCGAAAATTTTGTTCCCTGTTTGACCCGAATGCCGCACACTTTCCCTTCGTGATCGGTGAGAATTTCTTCCACCTCTCCCTGGAAGAAATGAAGACTGGGGTTTGCCTCAAGAAATTCCCTCATGATAAGGCTGTAGCGATCTCTCTGTGTCTGTGCTCGGAGAGTTTGCACTGCTGGACCTTTACCGGTGTTCACCTTTTTGATATGAATGGTACACCGGTCGGTCACTCTTCCCATAAGACCTCCCAGAGCATCAATTTCCCGTACCACGTGTCCCTTCCCCGGCCCACCAATAGCAGGATTACAGGGCATGAGTGCAATGTGATGGATTGAAGTGGTTACAAGGAGAGTGGCAAGGCCCATCTGTGAAGCCGCATATGCGGCTTCACAGCCAGCATGACCACCACCGATTACAATAACTTCATAATGTTGTTCCCTCATTCTGGAACCCCCTTTTCCGGATAGAAAGTATACCATTCTAATGGCGGGCTTGAAAAATCTGGGCGAGCTTCTCAATCCGCTGGGGAAGGTCTTCAGGAATGATCAGGCGGTGGCGCCAGTTGGGAAATTCGGTCGTTGTTCCAGGGAGGTTGGGCTGCATGGCGCTCTCCAGGATATCGTCAAGGCTCATGGCCACAAGTAAAGAAGGGGTAAGAGCAAGAAACCGTGCCAGACGTTCCCATAAGGGGTATTCTTCGCCTCCTCCCCATTCCTGCCACAATTTGAAAAGGTTTTCGATAAATGCTTCTCGTGTCTGTCTCTGCCGCTCTCCTTCTTCTTTGGTGAAAATGCCGAGCCTTTCCCGAATGTGAATATCGTTTCCCTCCAGGAAGCCCAGGAAGGTGGGCATATCATGCGTATTCGGAGTGGTAAAACTCAGGAGAGGATATGAGGATGGATGACGAGGCCAATTACCATCTTTTTCGAAGTAGAAAACCTTGGTCGAAAGAATTCTCGCTTTTTCCATAGCCCGACGAACGGCATTGGGAACAGTACCCAGGTCTTCTCCGATAATGGTAACCTTGTTCCGGTAACTTTCCAGAGCCAATATGGCTAAAGTTTCCGCAAAGAAAGAACGCACATATGTTCCTTCTTTTGCACTGGCTCCTTGAGGAATAAGGAAAAGACGGTGTAGGCCCATAATGTGGTCAATACGCAAAAACTTTGCCAGACGAAAATTGAAGCGGAGAAGTTCGATAAAATGACGGTACCAATCACGGCGCTCTTTCCATGGGTTAAAAGGCGAAACACCCCAGTTCTGTCCCTGAGGAGAAAAATCGTCAGGCGGTGATCCAATGGAGCACTCAAAAATCATCTTTTTCTGCTCAATCCAGCTTTCGATTCCTCGAGGAGATGAACCGATAGGCAGGTCAAAACCGAGTACAGGGAACCTTTTTCCGATTTCCTCGATTTTTTGTTCCATGAGCCATTGTAAAAAAGCATAGTAAAGTACAGCCTTTTCATTTCTGGCTATTTCCCGCTTTACAGATTCTTTGTGACAGGTGCGAATTGCCTCGGGCCATTTCGTCCAATCCAGTCCTTCTTGTTCGGCAAAAGCCTGGAAGAAGGAAGCAAATAAAAGGCGTTCTCCCCGGTTCTCTACGAATCTCTGGAAGACCTCCCACTGCTTCGTGGCCGTGTTTCTCCTTTCAAAAAACGCATCGAAGAGTTGCCTGAGAAATCGATCCTTTTTCTGCCATACCTCCCAGTAACGAATTTCAGGACTTTCCCGTACTTCCTGAAAGACACACTCATCGTAGGGAAGATGGAATTCAGCAAACTGCTGAGCTATTTCCTCTATGGGAAGGTAAAGAGGCTCCAGAGACAACCGGTCTGCGGGAAAATATGGGCTGAAACTGGCCTGGCTCTCCTTTCCAAGGAGATAAAGGGGTAAAAGCCCCAGGAATCGTCCACCCTTTTCGTGAACTACTCGGGCAAGCATTTCCAGATCGCGGACATCGCCGATACCCTGATTGCGTTTGGTTAACAGCGAATAGAGGGCTGTGTTAATCCCCCAAAGTTTTTCAGAGGGAAGATAACAGCGAAACGGTGAAAACACCCACAAGATGGTGCAAGACATCCGTGGCAAAGCAAGGAAAACCTGGTAATACCCCCATGGAGCATCATCAGGGAGACGTAACAGGATACGCGGTCCGGTAAATCGGTAACAAGCAACCTCCTCTTGGTGTTCATTGAGGATGGTAAGCTCGCCTTCTTCCGTCGGTCCAGAGAGAAAGATCTGTCGCCCTTTACTGACCACCACTGGAGGGAAAAGGCCTTCTTCTTCCTGGAGACGTTCTACAAAGAAAGCCAGCGTTTCTAAAGGAACCTGGATGAGTTCTCCTCGAATATTCTGATAGCACTCGGCCACTCCATATCGACGAGCAAGGCGTCTAATTTCCTCTTCCTGTTTTTTCATGATACCTGCTCCTTACTAAAATGGTTTCTTATTGTATCATAGCCCCAAGCACAAAAAGAAAAATTTTTCCACAAATCAGGATGGCATTCTCTGATAGGGAAACATGCTCAACTTCACTGTTCCATTTTCAGATTTCGTGGTATAATTGTTACCGGTAACATAAAAAGCATTAAGGGTAAAGCAATGTCTACAATCTACGATGTGGCTCAAAGAGCAGGGGTTTCGGCGATGACGGTATCCAGAGTCCTGAATGGTAAAAAAGGCGTCAGGCCTGAAACTCGAAAGAGGGTTCTTAAAGCCATTGAGGAAACCGGTTATATTCCGAATTCCCTGGCTCGAAGTTTCACCTTGCAGAAAACCAAAACCATCGGCCTGGTGATCGCGGATATTACCAATCCCTTTTTTACCACTTTGGCTCGAGGGGTGGAAAACATTGCGGCGAAAAATCAGTTCAGCGTAATTTTCTGCAGTACGGATGAAGACCGGGAAAAAGAGGCACTGTACCTCGAAATCCTGGTCAGAAAAAGAGTTGACGGGATCATCCTTGCTCCTGCAACTCAAAAGGGGGATTCTTTGAAATCAATTCTTATAAAACGTATTCCGATTGTGCTTGTAGACCGCGAATTAAAAAGCCCAAAGAATCTGGATTTGGATATCGTTAAGGGAGATAGCGTATATGGTGCCTATATTCTGACAAAACATTTGCTGAGTCTTGGGCACAGGCGTATCGGTATAGTGGTAGGAAGTAGAGAAATTTCCACCGCGGAGGAACGAGTACAGGGCTATAAAGAAGCTCTGATAGAGATGGGGATACCGGTTGAGGAATCACTGATTAAGTTCTCCAGTTATTCAGAAGAGGGGGGATACACTGCTACAAAAGAGCTTTTGCAAATGCGTGAAAGACCAACGGCCATTTTCGGCGGCAACAATTTCATCACGGTCGGTGCGATAACGGCAATTAAAGAGGCCGAATTGCGGATCCCCCATGACGTGGCACTTGTTTCTTTTGGAGACATCGATTTTCTCTCCCAAATATACCCGTTTTTCACTGTCGTTACTCAACCAGCTTATTCGATGGGAGTCATTGCTGCAGAACTTTTGATCAGAAAAATAGAGGGAAGAGACAAAGTGAAAGAGAAGAGGGAGGTGGTGCTCAAACCAGAGCTGGTCATTAGGGAATCAGCAGGGGAATTACTGACAAAGGAGGTGAGAGCGAAAGAATTCTGTAGCGCGTGAGTATCTGCGGGTTCAATTTGAGTAAAGAACCATAAGAGTAGTTTCGGCCAAAAATACCAAAAGGAGGTATCGACAAACATGAAATATTTACGAAGTGTGTTGCTTTTGGTTGTTCTGGCAGTGGTTCTTTCCATCGGTATTGCATGCGCAGAGGAAAAAGCTCTCTACATTCCCATGATTTCTAAGGGTTTCCAACACCAGTTCTGGCAGGCAGTGAAGAAGGGTGCGGAGCAGGCAGCGAAAGACTACGGTGTTACTATCACCTTTGAGGGGCCAGAGTCCGAAGCCATGGTTGATAAGCAGATTGATATGCTTCAGGCGGCCTTGGCAAAGAAGCCCGATGCATTGTGTCTGGCGGCTCTTGACTCCAAGGCAGTGGTTCCATATGTAGAAAAGGCAAAAGAAATGGGCATTCCTGTGATTGGTTTTGACTCAGGAGTGGAAAGCGATATCCCGGTAACGACGGTTGCAACCGATAATATCAAAGCCGCAGGATATGCCGCGGATAAAATGGCTGAGTTGATTGGTGGCGAAGGAGAAGTAGCGCTGGTTGTTCACGACCAGACCAGTCGGACCGGTATTGATCGGCGTGACGGCTTTGTAAATCGGATTAAGGAAAAATATCCCAATATCAAAATTGTAGATATCCAGTATGGTGGCGGAGACCACCTTAAATCTACGGATCTGGCGAAAGCTATCATCCAGGCCCATCCAAATTTGAAGGGCATTTTTGGTGCCAATGAAGGTTCTGCTATCGGTGTCATCAATGCCGTAAGAGAACTCAATAAAATCGGCCAGATTGTGGTTATTGGGTATGACTCTGGAAAACAGCAAATGGATGCCATTCGAGAGGGCCTCATGGCGGGAGCCATCACTCAGAATCCGGTCGGAATGGGCTATATGGCTGTTGAAGCAGCCATCAAAGCTGTGAAAGGAGAGGAACTGCCCAAATATATTGACAGTGGCTTCTACTGGTACGATAAAAGCAACATTGATTCTCCAGAAATCAAGCAGTGTCTGTACGAGTAGATACCAAAGCCTCAAAAGAGGGCCCATCTGGGCCCTCTTTTAGCTTATGAATGTGTGAGGGATGAACCAATGAAGGAACCACTCGTTTTAATGGAAGGAATCGACAAAAGCTTTCCCGGAGTTCGAGCACTGGAAAATTGCCGATTTGAGCTTATGCCTGGAGAAATTCACGCCCTGGTAGGTGAAAATGGTGCTGGTAAATCCACGCTCATGAAAATCCTGACTGGGGTATTCCAGAAGGATGCTGGACATATTATATACAAAGGCAAAGAAGTTAGAATTCCCAACCCCAGAGCGGCTCAGGAATTAGGTATCAGCATTGTGCATCAGGAACTCAACCTTATGCCTCATCTGACCGTGGCCCAAAATATTTTCATTGGACGCGAAACAAGAAGGAAGGGTTTTTCTCTTTTCCTCGATGAGGAGGAGATGAACCGGAGGGCTCAAGAATTGCTGGAAATGTTTCACATGCGTATTGATCCCCGAATAAAAGTTCAGGAACTAACCGTAGCAAAACAGCAAATGGTGGAAATTGCCAAAGCTCTCTCTTTCAATGCTGAAGTCCTGATCATGGACGAACCCACGGCGACGCTGAGTGAAGCTGAAGTTGGAGAACTATTCCAGATTCTGAGAAAACTCAGAGAGAAGGGTATGGGAATTATTTACATCTCCCATCGGCTGGAGGAACTGAAAGAAATCGCCGATCGAGTTACAGTGATGCGTGATGGACACTATATTGGTACACTGAACATTCAAGAAGTAACCATCGACCGAATTATCAGCATGATGGTGGGCAGAAACATTTATGAAACATCCAGCAAAGGACGTATCGATGCTGATGCTGAGATAGTCCTGGAGGTCAAAAACTTAAGTCGGGGCAGAGAAATGAAGAATGTAGGATTCAGGCTCAGAAAGGGGGAGATCCTGGGCCTGGCAGGACTGGTAGGATCAGGAAGAACTGAGGTGGCCAGAGCCATATTTGGTGCTGACCCCGTGGACTCAGGTGAAATCTATGTGAAGGGCCAGAAAGCCCACATTAAAAGCCCTTCCGATGCTATTCGCCATGGCATTGCATATCTCTCTGAAGACCGCAGGAGATACGGACTTATGCTTGGTTTGAGTGTGGAAGACAACGTAATTTTGCCTTCCATGAAGGACTTTTTGAATTTTAATTGTTTTATCAACCGAAAAAAGTCCAAGGAAAAATGTGAAGAGTACGTTGGTAAATTACGCATCAAAACCCCGACTTTAGCTCAGAAGGTTAAAAACCTTTCCGGTGGAAATCAACAGAAAGTTATTGTCGCAAAATGGCTTATGAAAAATTGTGACATTCTGATTTTTGATGAGCCAACTCGAGGAATTGACGTTGGAGCGAAGAGCGAAATATATAAGCTACTGAATGAGCTTGCAGAGGAGGGAAAATCTATCATCATGATTTCTTCTGAGTTACCAGAAATCCTGCGCATGAGCCACAGGATTCTGGTGATGTGCGAAGGAAGAATTACCGGTGAAATCAATGCTCAGGAAGCTACTGAGGAGTTGGTCATGAAATATGCCACTATGAGGAATAAGAATGAGTGATTAACGGAGGGTTAACGAAATGGAAACAGCAACTTATAATTTGAAGCGTTTTCGAAGAGAGATTCTGCGTCAGTTTCTAATGTTTGGCAGTTTGTTATTGTTGTTCATTTTCTTTTCCTTATCTTCGCCAAACTTCTTTACCTTCGGTAACATCGTTTCCATCATGCTGGCTACCTGTGTAAATGGAATGTTAGCTCTGGGGGTTACCTTCGTGATAATCACCGGAGGCATCGACCTTTCCATAGGCACAGTGATGACGCTCTCGGCGGTCATGAGCGGTGTTTTCATTACCTACTGGCACTTGCCAGTGTTTCTTGGAATCCTAGGTGGAGTGGGAACAGGAATGCTCTGTGGTTTTGCCAATGGGGTCGTGATTTCTAAAATGAAACTGCCCCCTTTCATTGCTACTCTTGGCATGATGATGGTTGCCAAGGGTCTGGCTCTCGTCATCTCCAAAGCAGCACCCATATACTTTACCCATGCTCCGAGTTTCTCAAGAATTGCCATGGGGTCACTGGTGGGTAAACTTTTTCCAGGATTTGATGTTCCCAATGCTGTACTCATCTTCATCGTTTCCATTGTTCTTGCAAGCATCATTCTTACCAAGACGGTGGTCGGTCGGTACGATTTTGCTATTGGAAGCAACGAAGAAGCAGCCAGACTCTCCGGATTAAATGTCGATAAATGGAAGACGGTAATCTACTCTCTATGTGGTATTTTTGTGGGAATGGGTGGGGTAATGATGGCTTCACGGCTTAATTCTGCCCAACCAGCACTGGGACAGGGTTACGAACTTGACGCCATTGCTGCTGTGGTTATTGGTGGAACTTCACTGAGTGGGGGTGAAGGCTCGACCATTGGTACGGTAGTGGGCGCATTCATCATGAGTACCCTGATCAACGGACTACGAATTCTATCTGTCCCTCAAGAGTGGCAGATCGTGGTCAGCGGCATTATTGTTATTGGAGCTGTTTACCTTGACATTATAAGAAGACAGGGATAAATCATCTTGAAGGAGATAATTAATGAGTACCCCGTATCAGAATCTCCGAGAATTAGGTCTTGAGCTTCCCGCACCCCCAAAGCCGGTGGGAGC
>JABUEZ010000100.1 GCA_013314795.1 Candidatus Profundicultor aquiphilus
AGGACCTTTTCCAACTGAACTCAAAGATGAAACTGGAACGTATCTGCGGGAAAAGGGTAAAGAGTATGGCGCCACGACCGGTCGTCCAAGGCGTTGGGGGTGGCTGGACGGGGTGGCATTACGATATGCGGTGCGAGTTAATCACATCACTTCACTGGCCTTGACTAAACTCGATGTCCTGAAGGGGCTACCTTGGATACGAATCTGTTATGCGTATGAGATAGGAGAGAAAGTGACACAGGAGTTTCCTTCGGATCTCCGTTCCCTGAATTCCTGCCGTCCTCTATATCGCGATTTGCCGGGCTGGGACGAAGACATAACGGCGATAAGAGAATATGCTGAACTCCCCTCAAGTGTGCGTCGTTTTGTGGAAGAAATCGAAGACCTGGTGGAAATTCCGGTGAGTGTCATTTCGGTTGGATCCGGAAGAGGTGATACAATAATAAGAAAGAGCCTGTGGTAGGAGGGGTACGAGGTGAGTGGTGAGCGTCGAGAAGAAGTTCACAGAGAGATCGAGAGGCTTCGTGAACTGATTCACCATCATGATTACCTCTACTATGTTTTGGGAGCACCTGAAATCAGCGATGCTGAATATGATGCGTTATTCAGAAGGTTAAGCGAGTTAGAGCGGGAATTTCCCGAATTTGTGACTCCCGATTCTCCCACCCAGCGGGTGGGAGGAAAGCCCCTGGAAGAATTTGCTTCTATTACGCATTCACGAGCCATGCTCAGTCTGGACAACGCCTTCACTGAAGAGGACATTCGTAATTTCGACCGTCGGGTGAAAAGGATGCTGGGGACAGGCGAGATCAGTTATGTGCTGGAACTCAAAATCGATGGCCTGGCGGTCAATCTGCGCTATGAGAATGGTGCCCTGGTTCACGGTGCTACAAGGGGTGATGGCTTTACCGGTGAGGACGTGACCCAAAATCTCAAAACGGTAAAGAGTATCCCCTTACGGCTCAGAGGCAATCAAGTACCGACAGTGGTAGAAGTCCAGGGCGAAGTCTTTATGAACAAGACGGATTTTGAAAAGCTGAATGAAGACCGAAAGAGAAAAGATGAGCCACCTTTTGCGAATACTCGCAATGCCGCCGCTGGATCTCTTCGCCAGCTCGATCCTGCTATCACCGCTCAGAGGAAGCTGGATATTTTTGTTTACGGGGCATTTCTCATCGAAAGTAATTACCGTCCGGCAACGCACTGGGAACTCCTGAGGTGGCTGAAGGATTTGGGATTTAAGGTTAATTCGCACGTGTACCTTTTAAAGAATATTGAAGAAGCCATCACGCTTCATGAGGAATGGGAAAAGAAACGGAAAGAGCTTCCCTATGAGATTGACGGTCTGGTGGTCAAAGTCAACGAAATTGCTTACCAGGAGATTCTGGGGTCAACGACCCGGAGTCCCCGCTGGGCCATTGCCTATAAATTTGAGCCGACCCATGCCTTGACCAGAGTTCTCGATATTGAAGTCAATGTGGGAAGGACCGGAACTCTCACCCCGGTTGCGGTACTGGAGCCAGTGGAAGTGGGAGGTGTGGTGGTAAGGCGAGCCACGCTTCATAATGAGGATGAGGTCAAAAGGAAAGACGTCCGGATCGGTGACTGGGTGATTGTAGGAAGAGCCGGAGAGGTCATCCCTGAAGTGATCAGAGTGGTTAAGGAGAGTCGAACTGGGGAAGAAAAAGCTTTCACCATGCCTATGATCTGTCCGGCGTGTAGCTCTCGGGTGGTGCGAGAAGAGGGAGAAGTTGCTGTCAAGTGTGTCAATATAAACTGTCCTGCTCAGGTTAAAGAGAAAATAAAGCACTGGGCATCAAGAGATGCCATGGATATCGAGGGCCTCGGAGAAAAGTTGGTTGAGCAGCTCGTCGATACCGGACTTGTGCGGACCATCCCTGATCTCTATCGGCTGAAGAGGGAAGATTTGGAACGTCTGGAACGGATGGGGAAGAAATCGGCCGATAATCTTGTGCGAGCTATCGAAGCATCAAAGGATCGAGAAATGGCACGATTTATCTATGGTCTTGGCATCCGCTATGTGGGAGAGTTTGTGGCCCGGATTCTCGCTGAAAAGGTGGGGTCTCTGGAGAAGCTCATGAGGATAAAGCGGGAAGAACTTTTACAAATAGAAGGGATTGGTCCCAAGGTGGCCGAGGCGGTTGAGCAGTTTTTCCTGAATCCGCAAAATCAAAAAATGATCTTAGAACTAAAGGATTTAGGAGTGAGACCTAGAGAGAAGAAAGAAGAGGTAGTTCCAGAGACTCCTTTGCGTGGGAAGACTTTTGTATTCAGTGGAACGTTGAGCCGATTCTCGCGCAAAGAAGCCGAAGAGCTGGTCAAGAAATATGGAGGAGAAATTGCGGCCAGCGTGTCTTCACGGGTTGATTATCTGGTGATAGGAGAAAATCCGGGGAGTAAACTCGACATGGCAAGACAAAAAAATGTACCTATCCTGACGGAGGAAGAATTCTATCGTCTTTTGAAGCTATAGAGGGGTGTTATTATGGGTGAAAAAATATCTCTGGAAGAGCTGAAAAAGGTTGCTCAGCTGGCCAAGTTACAATTTGAAGAAGGAGAACTCATGCGGTTTTTCCAGGATGTGAACGAAATCGTGGCCCATTTTGAAAAACTGGACCAGCTTGATCTCCGGGATGTTTCACCTACTTCGCACATTTCCTGGAGTCAGCCTCCAGTTCATGCTGATGATCCCACAGAGTGGAAAGGGGAAGAAAAGGTTTTTCAGCATGCTCCGGTAGTCTGGAATCGCTATTTTGTGGTGCCCAGAGTGGTGGAAAAAGAGGAGAGATAGGGTATGGCTATAGATCTATTTCAATTTCGCGAATTTCGCATAAGGGATTACCACGCACTCTTAAGAAGAGGAGAAATTTCGGTAGAGGAATTGCTGGAAGCTTTTCTGCAGAGAATAGGGAGTGTTGATGGGCAAATCCGGGCTTTCCTTTCTCTCAATGAAGAGGGGGCAAGAATTCGGGCTCAGAAACTCGACCGGGACATTCCTCCGGACGAGTTTCCTCCCCTCTGGGGAATTCCCGTGGGGGTTAAGGATAATATCTGTACTGAGGGGTTACCCACGACCTGTGGTTCCAGAATTCTCTACAATTTTATTGCTCCATACGATGCTACGGTGGTGGAGAAATTGAAGAGAGCAGGAGCCATCATTGTGGGCAAGACCAACATGGACGAGTTCGCCATGGGTTCTTCCACTGAGAATAGCGCTTTTGGACCCACTCGAAATCCTTTTGACCTGCGAAGGGTTCCGGGCGGGTCAAGTGGTGGTTCTGCTGCGGCTCTGGCTTCTCTGGAAACACCCCTTGCTCTGGGTTCTGACACCGGAGGGTCGGTGCGACAACCGGCTAGCTTTTGTGGAGTGGTGGGGTTACGACCCACCTATGGAAGGGTTTCGCGGTACGGTTTAGTGAGTTTTGCTTCTTCCCTGGACCAGGTTGGTCCCATGGCCCGCAATGTGGAAGATTGTATAACGCTATTTGAAGTAATCAGTGGAAGTGACGGAAAAGATTCTACCTGTGCCCCTTATCCTCCATTTTCTCGCCAGGATATCCCAAAAGAAGAGGAGATCCGGAAGATGAAGGTGGGTATTCCCCGGGAGTATTTTTCTTCGGGAGTGGATGAAGCCATTGTAAGAAGGATTGAGGAAGTTCTAGATTTACTGCGCAGGGAGGGTCTAGAATGTGTAGAGGTTTCTCTTCCCCACACCGATTGTGCTCTGGAAGCGTACTATATTGTTGCACCTGCTGAAGCCAGCTCCAATCTGGCTCGCTACGATGGGGTGCTGTATGGTTTGCGGGAGGAGGGCAGTACGCTTCAGGAGATGTACTGTCGCACCAGAACTGCTGGGTTTGGAAAAGAGGTGAAGCGGAGGATCATTCTGGGGACCTACTCCCTGAGTTCGGGGTACTATGATGATTATTATCTGAAGGGGATGAAGGTCAGGACTCTGGTGCGGAAAGATTTTGAGGAAGCCCTGCAAAAGTGCCACTTCCTCGTCACACCGGTTTCTCCCTGTTTTCCTTTCTTTCTGGGGGAACGAACCCAGAGCCCTTACGAGATGTACCTTGCTGATGTTTTCACCATCCCTTCGGCTATGGCTGGAATTCCAGGGATTTCTATAAACTGTGGCTACGAGAATGGTCTTCCCATTGGTTTACAGATTCTTGGTGGTCCATTCAGGGAAGGATGGGTTTTTGGCCTGGCGCTCTTTTTAGAGAAAATGCTTTCACTTTCGTCACCTTTCCCCCTGTTACCCGAAAGGAGTTAGGGATATGGCTGATTTCTACGTAACGATAGGATTGGAAGTTCATTGTCAACTCCTTACCAGGACTAAAATGTTTTGCCAGTGTGGGACTGACTATATTGGGAAGGCTCCCAATACCCTGGTGTGTCCCGTGTGCATGGGGATACCCGGGTCATTGCCGGTGCTCAACGAAAAGGCTTTAGAACTGGCCATCAAAACCGCGCTGGCCTTCCGTTGTGAAATTCTTCCTCAGGTGGTATTTCATCGGAAGAATTATTTTTACCCCGATCTTCCCAAGGGATACCAGATCTCTCAGTATAATTTCCCCGTCGGCGTCAACGGATTCGTGGAATTTTTCACTCAGGGAACCAAAAAAAGAGTGAGAATCAAACGGGTTCATGTGGAAGAAGATGCCGGAAAGTTGATCCATGAAGGACTGGGTCTACCCCCTAATTCTTCGGGGGTGGATTTTAATCGTTGCGGCATTCCCCTGGTGGAGATCGTGACTGAACCGGATATCCACTCTCCTGAAGAGGCTCGGGATTACCTCGTAATGCTTCGGAGCATGGTTCGTTATATTGGGGCAAGCGACGGCAATATGGAAGAAGGGTCATTGCGTTGTGATGCCAACGTTTCTGTTTCCCCTTCCCCTCTGGAACTGGGAACCAAGGTGGAAGTGAAAAATATGAATTCTTTCCGTTCAGTTTTTCGAGCGCTTCATTACGAGATCGAACGTCAGAAAAGGGTCTTACTTGAGGGAGGCATGGTGATTCAGGAGACTCGTCACTGGGATGAGCGGGAGGGTATGACGGTTTCGGCCAGGGGCAAAGAGGAAGCCGAGGACTACCGGTATTTTCCTGATCCGGACCTTCTTCCAGTGGCAATCAAACCGGAAGATGTCGAAGAAATAGAAAAGACTCTTCCTGAGTTACCATTAGAAAGAAGAGAACGATTTATGACAGAGTACGAACTCACCGAGAGTGAGGCGGGGATACTGACGCAGGAAAAAGATATTGCGGATTTCTTCGAAGCATGTCTTAGGGAGTTTCGCAAACCCCGTCTTGTCTGCAACTGGATGCTTACCGAGGTGCTGAAAAATCTTAATGAGTTGAATATTGATATCATGCAGAGTAAGATTACCCCGGGATCTTTGGTAGAACTAATTAAAATGGTGGATAAAAAGGAAATCAGTGGGACCATTGCCAAGGACATCCTGGAGGAAATGTTTGTTTCTGGGGGGAAAGTGAAAGAAATTATGGCTCGAAAGGGCATTTCGTTTATCACCAGCGAAAAAGAACTGGAGAGGATTGCTCGGGAAGCCATTGAGAAAAACCCCCAGAGTGTTGCTGATTACCTCAGCGGCAAAGAAAAGGCACTTCATTTTCTCATTGGCCAGGTGATGAAAATGACCCGGGGACAGGCAGATCCCGAAACGGTGAAGAGTCTCCTTTTGAAAGAACTGAGTAGCGGGGAGTAACGATGAAATTTGTTCATCTTCATGTTCATACCGAGTATAGCCTTCTTGACGGAGCCATCCGTATTGAGGAGCTTTTGGGCAAGGTGAAATCCTATGGTATGGAGGCGGTGGCCATTACCGACCACGGGGTTATGTACGGAGTGGTCGATTTTTACAAAAAAGCCAAAGAACAAGGTGTGAAACCGATTATTGGCTGTGAAGTATATGTTGCTCCGGGAAGTCGCTTTGAAAAGGTAGCCGTGAAGGGGAGCGAACCGGCCTATCACCTGGTACTCCTTGCTCAGAATAAAACTGGATACCGTAACCTTACTGAGCTGGTCAGTCGGGCATACCTGGAGGGATTCTACTACAAACCCCGGGTGGATAAGGAGCTCCTGCGAGAGTATTCGGAGGGGTTAATTGCCCTTACTGCGTGTCTGGCGGGAGAAATTCCTCGTTTGATTCTCAATGGAGAAAAGGATGAGGCAGAAAAACTGGTGCTTGAGTATCGGGACATTTTTGGAGCGGATAATTTCTTTCTGGAGGTACAGGATAACAAGATTCCCGAGCAGGCTGTTCTTAACGAAACCCTGATAGAAATGGGGAAGCGCTACCGGATTCCCCTGGTGGCGACCAATGACTGTCACTATTTAGACCGGGAAGATGCTCAGGTTCACGATGTCATTCTGGCCATCCAAACTGCGACCACGCTTGACGACCCCAAGAGACTTCGTTTCCCAACCCAGGAGTTTTATGTGAAGTCTCCCGAAGAAATGGAACGGTCTTTTGCTTCGGTCCCCGCGGCCTTGGAGAATACCGTTTCTATTGCTGAGCGATGTAATGTGGAGTTAGACCTGGGACAGCTTCTCCTTCCGGAGTTTGCCGTTCCAGAAGGGTTTACACCTTTTACTTACCTTGAGTACCTCTGTGAGGAGGGTTTGAAGCAGCGCTATGGAGACCCCATTCCGGCAAAGATTAAAGAGCAGGTTGCCTATGAACTCAAGGTTATTAACGATATGGGATATTCTGCCTACTTTCTGATTGTTTGGGATTTTGTGAATTATGCACGGAAGAACGGCATCATGGTTGGTCCGGGACGGGGTTCCGCGGCCGGGAGTCTTGTTTCGTATGCTCTGGGAATAACCAATATCGACCCACTCAAGTATGGGTTACTGTTTGAGCGTTTTCTGAATCCAGAAAGAGTGAGCATGCCTGATATCGATATTGATTTCTGCTTTGAGAGGCGAAATGAAGTAATTGAGTATGTGTCCTCGAAATATGGAAAGACCAACGTGGCCCAGATTATCACCTTTGGACGAATGATGGCTCGCCAGGCGGTGAGGGATGTGGGAAGGGCACTGGGGTGGAGCTATGGCGATGTCGATAAGATTGCCAAACTCATTTCTTCTACTCCAGGAGTTACCCTGGAGAAGGCTTTAAGCGAAAACGCTCAATTGAAAACCCTAGCTGAGCAAAATAAGGATGTGGGGTTACTTCTTAACTTTGCACAGCGAATTGAAGGTCTATGTCGGCATGCTTCTGTCCATGCGGCGGGGGTGGTCATCTCGAATCAGCCTTTGATGAACCATGTCCCTCTGCAGAAAATGAACGAGGGAGAAATCGTCGCCCAGTTCGACATGGATGCTCTGCAGGATCTCGGTCTTTTGAAGATGGATTTTCTGGGTCTTCGGACTCTCACCATCATTGAACGGGCTTTGAAAATTATCAAGAATACCCGTCAGGTGGATATCG
>JABUEZ010000101.1 GCA_013314795.1 Candidatus Profundicultor aquiphilus
CATTCCGAACACGGAAGCTAAGCCCTCCAGCGCCGATGATACTGCCTGGGCAGCTGGGCGGGAAAGTAGGACGCTGCCGGGATTAAAAAGACCAGGAAAAGCTGGAGAGAAATCTCCAGCTTTTTTTATTTAAGAGGGATTTGCCCGGTTGGCTTTTCCTGATATATGCAGGATTTCGATTTTCACCACTTTGGTGTTTTCCCATTCCTTTTCGATACATTCTGTGCTTCGTTCGGTATGATGTGGTGCGTATTTTTTGACCAGTTCCCACAGTGCGTTTCTTTTTTCCTCTCCTTCAACGATACAGGCGTTACCGAAGACTACAGCGCTTTCGTACGCCGTGCTCAGGATTTCAGGTAGCCTTTTCACCTTCCTGACGACACAGAACGAGACTTTAGGATTTTGCTGAATGCATTGCAACTTATGCCCTTCCGGTGCGCAGTGGAAATAAACGGCGTGATTCATGTACACGTAGTTTACGGGTATCCCATAGGGGAATTCGTCATCGAACATGGAAAGTATCCCGTACTCTCCATGGAGTAGGATTGCACATGCTTCTTCGGTGGTGATTTGCCGATCTTTCCGTCTCATTTTGACAAACACTGGAATCATCTCCTTTGTTTGGTAATAGTATAGTAATATGTGAAGAAGAATCACCAATTTTGTATAACCAAGGAGGGTCAATATGAAAGGGAAAAGTGTGTTGTTCCTTGTCTTACTTCTTCTGAGTTTCACAGAATGTGTTGCCCTTGCTCAGGCTCGTTCTCCCTATACCGATTTTGCCCTGAACCTTTTCGCCCAGTTATACGAAGGTAGAGAAGAAAATATTCTTCTTTCTCCCTGGAGTGTAGCCCTTGCCCTGGGAATGACGGCAAACGGTGCTTGTGGGGTCACACAAATGTCGATGTTACAGACTCTTGGTTTCCCTGCCGCCTCCATTACCGCTTTAAATGAGGAAAACCAGAAACTGGTGGAAAAATTGCGGGAACTCGAAAAGGAGGACCCTGGTATCGAAATCAGAATCACCCATGCCCTTTTTGTTAAGGAGGGTATACCCCTCAAGACATCGTTTTTGCGTACTGCCCAGGATTACTATGACGTTCATCCGGAGTTTATCGATTTTACCAATCCTTCGGCAGTGGAGACAATCAATCGGTGGGTCAGGGAAAAGACTGAGGGAAAAATCGAGGGAATCCTGGAGCGCCTTGATCCAGATGCCATTCTGGTTTTGCTCAACGCCGTATTTTTCCAGGGAGCCTGGAGCGTTCCCTTCGACGAACAGAACACCCGATCCATTCCCTTCCATTTCCCTGGGGGTGTAACCCGGGAACATCCCACTATGTTTCAATCGGGGTGGTACCAGTATCTGGCTACAGATGATTTTCAGGCGGTGCGTCTTCCTTACGGCGAAAAAGGAAGACTTAAAATGTATCTTTTTCTCCCTCGTCCTGAAGTTCCCCTTTCTTCGTTTCTGGCACGGTTGACTTCGGAAAACTGGCATAACTGGATGCGGGGATTTGCACGCAAAAAAGGCCGGATTGGTGTTCCGCGCTTTACCCTCTCTTACGGAACGGTTGATCTGAAGAAAGTATTATCCAGGATGGGTATGGAAGTGGCCTTTTCTCCCCGGGCGGATTTTGGCAACCTTACCGATGAACCGGCCTTTATCAAGAATGTTTTCCATCGAACTATGCTCAAAGTGAACGAAAAAGGCACCGAGGCAGCGGCCACAACGGCAGTGGTGGTTGCCAAAGGTATGTCTCAGGAACCAGAAGAAACGTTTGAGATGATCATCGACCGACCCTTTTTCCTGGCTATTGTGGAAGAAGATAGTGGTCTTATCCTCTTTATGGGGGCGGTATTTTCACCAGAAGGATGAGAAAAGCATGGTATAATGGAGGCGGTGATCGATGGTGTTTGAAGAAACCGTGCGCCAACTCCGGACCTTCTCACCGCTTCACGTGCAGTATATCGAACAAACGTTATCGTCGATTGTTGGGTATTATGGGGAGCTGCTCTTAGTTCTGGCTATTTTTGGTTCCTATGCTCGGGGTGAAAACCGGAAGAATTCTGATTTAGACCTTCTCATTATTCTCGAGAAAGCACCAAGTTTGCGAAAAAGGCTGGAGGAATTTGAAAAAGCCGTGGAGGGGACAGAATGGCTTGCGCAAAAACTGTATGGAGAAAACATTTTCTGTGAACTCTCTCCTTACATTCTCTCTCGAGATGAAGCGTTCACCTTTCAGCCGATTTATTTTGACCTTTGTGAACACCATGTGGTGGTCGTTGATCCCAAAAACATCTTTCCCGAACTCGTTGCTTCGATCGAAATGCTTCTTCGGAAACATCGGGCCGAACGATTTTCCTGGGGTAATTTCTGGGGGTGGAAGACCGATAAATTCCTGGGGGGAACCCGGTTGTGAAAATTGATGCCCTTACCGGGGCGTATCTTGCCAAGGCGTAAGTGCGTTTTTAAGGCACTCAAGTTCTATTCTTCCCCCTCCTTTGCCAGAGTATATCCAGGAAGTAAAGCGCATTTCTAAGCGTTTGCGCAAAGGACGGGAACTCAGTTTTTATGGTACAGAGGAATACGGTCCTGAAGATGCCCAACAGGTTATGGAGGAGGTTCATTTTATTCTTACCGTGGTCAAAGAAGCTCTGGAAAAGAGTGAGAAGTAAGTTTATCAATCCATGAGTTTTTCGGCGAAAAAGGGTAGTTCGGGGTGTTTGTGATATCCTTCTTTCAGATGTTCCCGGTTATAAGGAATGCGGTAAAAATTGATTTTTAGGATTTCCTCCGCCGTTAAAAGTGCAAAACAGGCCCTCCAGTCACCATCTTTGGGGAGTCCCACACTCCCATCATTCACTACGGTGAAATGGTCAATTTTACGGAAAAAGGGGATGTGGGTGTGCCCACAGAGGAGCACATTGGCCTTTTCGTTACTCATCATGTGTCGGAAACTCTCATCGGGTCGTTCTGGGAAAAGGTATTCATTAATACGTCGGGGACTGCCATGGACAAAGAGGAAATGAAAAGGTCCAACTTCCAGTTCATATCGGGGAAGGAGATTTCGCAGAAACGCTTTATTTTCAGGGGTTACCTGCTCTTTTGTCCATGAAAGCGAAATATGCCCACGAATTCTTTCCTCGTTATTCCGGTAAGCGCAGCCGCAATCGTCGAGTTCAAAACCCACTCCCTGATCGTAGTTTCCCATGGTGGTGGGAATGCCGAGCGACCGGATTCTTTCGATCACCTCGTTGGGAAAGGGGTTGTATCCCACCAGATCCCCCAGACAAATCGTGTGGGCTACCTTCATTTTTTCGATTTCGGAAAGCACCGCTTCCAGGGCTGTGATGTTCCCGTGGATATCGGAAAAGATGGCGATTCTTGTGATCAGAAGGCCTCCTCTCTTTTTAAAGAGAGAAAACCCGCTGGGTGGGATTGGTATTCCAGCGTGTTTTGGTGTTCTCGAAAAAGTGTGATACAATAGGTGGGCAAAAGTCTCGTTTAAGGAGAGTTGAGAGTATGTCTGGACATTCCAAATGGGCGCAGATCAAGCATAAGAAGGCTAAGACGGATCTCGCTCGGGGTAAGGCCTTTTCCAAGCTGATTCGTCTCATTACCGTAGCCGCTCGGCAGGGTGGCGGCAATATTGAAAACAATGCCAGACTCCGGCTGGCCGTTCAGAAAGCCCGGGAAATGAATATGCCTCAAGAGAATATCGAAAAGGCGATCAAGAAGGGGACCGGAGAGCTGGAAGGCGTTGCCTACGAAGAAGTGACTTATGAGGGCTACGGTCCCGGAGGTGTGGCAGTGATGGTGGAAGTCACCACCGACAACCGGAACCGGACCACAGCAGAGATTCGCCATCTTTTTAACCGCTATGGAGGGAGTCTGGGAGAAAGTGGCTGTGTTTCCTGGGTATTCGAGCGCCAGGGGTTGATCAGCTTTGAAAAGGATAAGGTGGATGAGGAAGAGCTGATGATGGTGGCCATCGATGCCGGAGCGCAGGATATCCGGACCACGGATACCACAGTGGATGTGATCACCACCCCAGAGGACTTTGAGCAGGTGAAGAAAGCGCTTGATGAGAAAGGGTTCCAGTATGTGGTGGCTCAGGTGACCATGGTGCCCAAGAACACGGTGAGTGTGGAAGGGAAACACGCCCAGCAGGTCCTGGACCTCATCGAAGCACTGGAAGAGCATGATGATGTTCAGGAAGTGTACGCCAACTTTGATATCGCTGACGAACTTCTGGAGTCGCTGAAAAGCTGAGTGAATGGCGAAACAGCCGTTGCGAATACTTGGCGTTGACCCCGGAGTGGCCATTACCGGTTTTGGGATTGTCGACTGGGAAGAATGCGAAAGGGTCAGGGTTATTCATTGCGGATTCATCGGAACCCCTCCGCAGGAAAAAGTTCCGGAGCGATTAGCGCAGATTTTTCAGGAGTTGAATACGCTGGTTGAAACCTATCGGCCGGAAGAGGTAGCGGTGGAGGAGCTGTTTTTTAATAAGAACTCCAAAACCGCTATTTCTGTTGGCGAAGCTCGAGGAGTGGTGCTTCTCTGCGCGGCACTTCGTGGAATTCCGGTGTATGAGTATACCCCCTTGCAGGTAAAACAATCTATTGTAGGGTACGGTCGAGCAACCAAGAATCAGGTGATCTACATGGTGAGACAGCTTCTTCAGATTGCTGAAGAGATTACCCCAGATGATGTGGCCGATGCGCTGGCAGTGGCTCTGTGTCATGCGTTTCAGCTCAGAATGAGGCGAGAATATGTTTGATTCAATTCGCGGTCGGGTGGTTGAAGTTCAGGAAGGTGAGTGTGTGGTTGAAGTCATGGGTATGGGCTTCCGGTTGCGGCTTACTCCTTTTGTGAATCCCCAGGAGGGGGTGGAAGCATCGTTTCTTTTGCGCTCCTTCATGCGCGAAAGCGGAGAGTTTGTCTTTTATGGTTTCGGCGAAGAAAAAGAACGGGTTCTTTTTGACCGGCTGCGGGAAGTGAAGGGTATTAACCACCGCACAGCTTTCAAAATTCTTTCCCGGATACGGTGGGAGGAGCTGGTGAAGCTGGTTCTCGAGGAGAACCTGACACTCCTTGAGTCAAAGGGTGGCCTGGGGGCAAAGACGGCCAAAAGGTTGATTTTAGAGCTCAAGCCAATGCTTTTGAAATCCGGTTTCCAGGTTCTTCCTCCTTTCCCCGAAGCGTTTGAGGAAACCAAGGAAGTCCTTTTCCGTCTGGGGTATAATAAAAAGGAAGTCGAAAAAGTGGTTAACTGTCTCTGGGATGAATTGCGGGGCGAAAAGGTTGATGTGGAAATCCTGATTCGGAAAGCACTGCTCAAGTTAGGTGGTCAAGATTGAAAGAGAAATCAGTGCCTCCTGTTTTTTTGCGAAGTGAAGAAGACTTTTCGCTTCGTCCCAGAAAGCTCCAGGATTTTATTGGCCAGAAAGAGGTTGTTTCCCATCTTGAGGTGTATATTCAGGCTTCTTTAGCCCGGAAAGAACCACTGGATCATGTGCTCTTTTATGGTCCTCCGGGTCTGGGTAAAACCACTTTGGCTCACATCATTGCTTTGGAGATGCAAAGTAACATTCGTTGTCTCTCTGGTCCGGCTATCACCAGGAGTGGCGACCTGGCAGCACTTTTGACAGCCATTTCACCTCATGATGTGGTGTTCATTGACGAAATCCATCGTTTGCCTCGCCAGTGCGAAGAAATCCTCTATAGCGCCATGGAGGACTATACTGTGCACCTTATGATTGGCAAGGGTCCAGGAGCACGAAGTGTGGCGCTGAAGCTCCCCCCCTTTACCCTGGTGGGGGCTACTACCCGGATGAGCCTTTTGAGTGCGCCGTTGCGGAATCGCTTTGGTATTGTGGAGAAGCTTGATTTTTATGAACCGGAAGAACTGATGGCTATTGTGAGAAGAACTGCCCAGGTACTGGGTATTGGCGTTAACGAAGATGCAGCCCTCCTCATTGCTTCATCTTCACGAGGAACGCCCCGGGTGGCTAACCGCCTTTTGCGGCGAATCCGGGACTTTGCCGAGGTTTCGGGAAAAGACGTGATCGACCAGGAAATTGTGACGGAAGCCTTTCAGTCGCTGGGCCTTGATGCCTGGGGATTGAGCATGGCGGACCGTCAATTCCTGAAGGTTCTGGCCCAGCATTACCGTGGGGGACCGGTGGGAATTGAGAGTGTGGCGATGGTTCTCGCCGAAGATGTGGCCACGCTCGAAGAGGTCTACGAACCGTATCTTCTCAAGATTGGTTTTATCGCTCGCACCAAAAGGGGAAGAGTGCTGACGCCTTCTGGATACGAGTACCTGAGGAAGGTGGCGGAGGAGTGAGGAAGGAAGTACTCCTTCATACCTGTTGCGCTCCCTGCAGCATCTATGTCGGTGAGTTTTTCGAGAAAAAAGGTTTTGAGGTTGTGCACATGTTTTACAATCCCAACATTCACCCCTTTGAGGAGTACAGGAGACGGTGGGAAGCTCTGAATGATTTGGTTTGTAAAACCGGTCGAAAGCTGATTGCCCCATTTCCATATAATCCTCTGGAGTATTTCTCGGTGATTCAGGAAGGAGAAGGAAGGTGTCCGCAGTGTTATCGGCTGCGATTAACACAGGTTGCACGGTGGGGAAAAGAACACGGTTTTTCGTTTTTCAGTACCACGTTAACGATAAGTCCCTATCAGGATGTGGCGTGCATTCAGCGGATTGGGGGAGAGGTGGGAAGCGACTTCGGCATTACCTTTTTGGGAGTGGATTTCCGGGAAGGTTTTGCAGAGAGCATGCAGCGGGCTAAAAATTTGAATCTTTATCGTCAGAAATACTGTGGATGTATCTTTAGTCGGTGGGAAGGGGTGAAGAGAAGGATATGGAAATCTCTTACTGGGCGAAGTTTTTCTTAACCCTGGGAGTGATCTTTATTGCGGTGGGCCTTGTGCTTCTGGTTCTTCCCCGCATTCCGGGTTTGGGAAGGCTGGGACATCTTCCGGGAGACATTGTCTACCGGAAGGGGAACTTTGTTTTTTATTTCCCACTGGCTACTTCTATTCTCCTGAGTCTTCTTTTGACCTTGATTCTGACGTTGCTTTTGCGACGCTAGCTAAAGGGGTGTTGTATGCGGAAAATATGGGGGAGCGTTGGTCTTATCATCGTTATTTTGTCCATTTTCGGTGGGATGGTGGGGATCTCGGCGAAAGACCTGGAAGTCAAAGTGGCCCTTTATCGGGGGAAGGAAGAGGTGATTTGCTCTTCAGCTTCGGGGCTTTTGGTGACTCTGGATCGCCGTACTTTTTCCGTGCCGGCGGGAATGCCGGTTCATTTTTCTATTCGGGACGGGAAAGTTTTCTGGAAGGAAAAGAACCTCTCCATTGCCCGCCTGAGTCTGACCTCTCGAGGCAATG
>JABUEZ010000102.1 GCA_013314795.1 Candidatus Profundicultor aquiphilus
AGATTCTGAATGATTTTGCTGGAGGGATGGAAAAATGGAGGAGTATTTTTTAGTTTTAGACTGTGGCGCTACGAGCTTGCGCTCCATTGCCATCAGTCCCCAGGGCGAAATTCTGGCTGCTTCATCGTTACCCAATCAGCCCCGTCCTCAAGATGAGCGGAGTGAGTGGCTTGTCTGGGACATTGAGGAAATATGGCAAAAGATTTGCGAAAACACCCGTAGGGTTGTGAATGGCTTTCCCGGGAAAGTCCTGGGGGTGGCTGTGACCACCTTTGGGGCCGATGGGGCACCTGTAACAAAGGATGGACACCTGACATATCCTGTCATTTCCTGGCAGTGTAGCCGGACGGTTCCTTGGGTGGAAAAAATCGCTTCATTGATGAAACCTCGGGAAATTTTTCGTCTTACCGGTTACCAGATTATTCCCTTTAATACCTTGCTGAAAATACTCTGGTTACGGGAAAATGCGCCTTCTGCCCTTGACCAGGCGTACTCTTTCATGATGTTACCGGGGATATTGAATTTCCGATTGACAGGTGAAATGAGTGTGGATTACACGTCACTCTCTACCGGCATGATGCTCGATATTTCCAGGCGGTGCCTTGCAGAGGAGTTACTGTCTCTGGCCGGGATCTCAACGCGATTTTTTCCTCGCTTTGTCGAAGCCGGGGAGGTCATTGGAACAGTTTCCAAGAGAGCCAGTCAGGAGACCGGCATTCCTGAGGGAGTACCGGTCGTTTCTGCCGGTCATGATACCCAGTTTGCCATTGTGGGTTCCATGGCCGGGGAAGGAGAAGTTATCCTGAGTTCTGGTACCTGGGAAATCGCCGCGTTGCGCATCCCTTATTATCGTGATTCCGAGATTGCCTTTCGGACTGGAATGCTGGTGGAACTCGATGCGGAAAAGGGTCTCTGGAATCCCCAGATGTTGATGATTGCCGGAGGCGTTGTGGAGTGGGTGAGAAGGAATTTTTTTGCCGAAGCCAAAGACCAGAAGGACATCTATGACCTGATGGTAGAGCAGGCACAGCACGTTTCTCCTGGGGCACAGGGGATTTTTGTTGTTCCCGCTTTTATGCCCTCGGGGCCGACCAGACCCTATGGGACGAAAGGGACCATTCTGGGGTTGAGTTTAACAACCAGTAGAGCTCAGGTATTCCGGGCAACCCTGGAGGGGTTGTCGTTCCAGCTCAAACAGGCCATCCTGGCTCTTCAGGAGGCGTTTCACTTTGAACCTCGGGGTGTACGGGTGGTGGGAGGAGGAGCGAA
This sequence comes from Candidatus Profundicultor aquiphilus, assembly GCA_013314795.1. Classification (GTDB taxonomy): domain Bacteria; phylum Atribacterota; class Atribacteria; order Atribacterales; family Caldatribacteriaceae; genus Profundicultor; species Profundicultor aquiphilus. The sequence goes on from JABUEZ010000102.1 coordinate 1,270, forward strand.
AAATAAACTGTGGAATCAGATTCGCGCTGATGTCACCGGCCTTCCCGTAGTAACCACTTCCTGTGAGGAAGCCACGGTTCTCGGTGCAGCGCTTTTTACCATGGTGGGGGTGGGATATGCTCGAAGCCTTGACGAAGCGAAGAAGAATATTCGGATCAAAACTCACCTCTGGGAACCTTCTTTGAACCGGGAAAAGTACCAGTTGCTTTTTGAACAGTACGAGAAGCTCCCTCGCCTTTTACAGGATCATTACTGTCAGTAACGGTCCAAATATTGTTTGGCCAAGTTTTCGACGGTAACGATGATTTGATTGCATTTTTCCCGGAGATTTTGTTCTCGATAGGCCCGGAGACCTTCCTGGGTGTTGAGTGGTACTCCGATGAGATCGATGCAGTTGATATTTCCCAGGGTTTTCCGGGCTTCCTCGAGAAAGTTTTCCACCATTTGATAGAAGTAGTCTCGAGTTTCCTTATCCTGCGGATTGGTGCGGCCGTATTTTTTCCCCAGGGCCATGATTGCTCCGGTGAGGGCGCCACAAATTCTTCCCGTATGTCCGATTCCTCCTCCAAAACCGGTGGCAATCTGGGGAACCAGGAGTTCGTCTTTAACTCCCAGATAATCAAGGAGTCCCAGAAGTACCGATTCGCAACAGTTGAAACCCTCTCGATGGTATTCTCCAGCGCTTTTCATGGTATGACCTCCTTTTTCCTGGCAATCAGAGCAAACGTTTCCCGGGCTACCATGAGTTCTTCATTGGTGGGAACAACCCATACTTCGACCTTCCCCGTACCAATTTGCCCTTCTTTACCTACGGTGCTCCGGTTTTTTTCTTGGTCAATTTCAATTCCAAGGTAATCAAGGTCTTCGCAGATTTTTTCCCGGATAAAAAAGTCATTTTCACCGATGCCCCCGGTGAAAATGAGGCTATCTAAGCCATTGAGAAGTGCAGTGTAAGCGCCAATGTATTTTTTGACCTGATATACGAAAACTTCCACCGCTAATCTGGCTCTGGTGTTGCCTTCGTGAGCCCTTTTTTCGATTTCCCATAACTCTCCACTTATGCCCGAAATGCCTTTTAACCCTGAATCTTTGGTGAGGAGGCGGTTGATTTCCTGGTAGGATAACCCTTCCTTTTCCTGAAGATAAGTGATGATCTGGGGTTCGAAATCTCCTGGGCGGGTGGACATGATCACACCACTCTGGGGAGTAAAACCGCTGGAAATATCGAAAGACTTTCCTTCTTTGACGGCACAGACACTGCAACCGCTTCCCAGATGAGCAATAACCATTTTTTGGGTTCTAGAAGTGAGTTTGGGCATTCTTTCGGTGATATAGCGATACGAATTTCCATGAAATCCCAGTTTTTCCAGACCGTACTTCTCGGTGATTTCCCAGGGAAGTCCATAAGTCCGGTGAGGAAGGGGTACAGAAAGATGGAAGGTGGTTTCAAAAACTCCCACTAAGGGAATGTCGGGAGTGAGTTTCCGGAAGATATTGATGGCCAAGAGAGCTGGAGGATTATGTACCGAAGTGACACCCGAGACGTCTTCCAAGGCCTGGATGACAGTGTCATCAATGAACGAAGTCTCTGTTATTTTTTTGCCTCCGTTGATGAGTTTGATACCGATGGCGTCAAGTTCTTGGATATCGTGCACTGCACCACTTTGAAGCAAACTCTCAATCATGCAATGCAGTCCCTTTTCATGATCGAGATTAGGGATATTTCTTTTCTGTGTCAGACCGTTATAGAATTCTTCCAGGTAGGAGTCAGGGCGATAAAGTCTTTTGATACTGCCTCGCAAGAGAGAAGTTTCTTGCCCTTTTTCTATGGCGAAAAGTTCGAACTTTATGGAAGAACCGCCGCTGTTGATGGCTAAGATGTGCATGAGTTTTCCTCCTTTGCTCTTACCTTTTGCATGATTTTACAGAAAGAACAGGTGGTCTGGGTAGTGGGCATACCGCAGATCTGGCATTCTTGGAGGACGATATTTTCGGCAGGAAAAAGGGGTTTGGCTTTTTCTAAGAAACCAAATAGAAACGCATGCTTTGTCCCTGGGGATTTTTCTTCCAGAAGCTGGAGCACTTCCTTATAATCCAGACTTTTAGCGCGGTGGGAAAGAGGGCAGCGGTCTTCCACAAAGGGAAGGTTTTTGAGTTTTACGTAGATCCGGATTTCTTCTTCGGTCAGGGTGTAAAAGGGTTTGACCTTACGGAGCATCTTCGGATGGGGGCTGGGAAGGGAAGGGCTCTGGTGGGTAAGGTAACCAGTCTGCCAGTGGAGAACATTCCCAAGCAGTGTGGCGGCTTCGTCATCCAGGTTGTGTCCGGTGGCATAAACGGTGAAACCTTTTTCAAAAGCGAACCGGTTTAAGAGGTATCGCTTGACCAGCCCGCAAAAAGAACAGGTGGAACGGTGCCGTGCTTTTTTTGCCAGTTCTGGTATTGTTCCTCCAAGCAGGTCTTTTACCGAGATAACAAGGAGAGAAAAACAATGAGCCTGAGCAAACTCTTCGACGATTTGGCGTGAAATAGAAGAATGTTCCCCGATTCCTAAGTCAAAGTGGATGGCCTGTACCGTGTACCCGGCGTGCTGGAGATAATGCCAGAGAGCCATGCTGTCTTTTCCGCCGGAGGCTCCCAGAAGAATTTTTTCCTCTTTTCCGAACATCTGATATCGTTTGATGGCCCCTTCCACCTGCCGGGAGAAAAACAACTCAAAGCACGATTCGCAGAACGACGCATTGTGCCGTTTGATTTTGACAAAAGCCGGCTCCTTGCATCGTGAACATTTCATCCGTAGTGTCCCCTTTAATTTTTGTAGAAAAAGACTTTCTTATCGGCTCCGGCGGTTACTGGCATAGGCACTGAGCATGGCAAAAAGGATGATCCCGAAGCCCAGCCACTTTCCGGCATCTCCTAAACCAAAGGCAATCAGGAGATTGGTCAGAGTTTGCAGAAAAATGGCTCCTAGAATAACTCCGAAGTAATTTCCCTCGCCTCCGGCAAGAGATACTCCGCCTATAACCACGGCAGCGATACTTGGGAGCACATAATTGGAGCCCATGTCCTTAAAAGCTATACCCATATTTCCCAGAAGAAGCAGGCCCATAAGGCTGGCCAGGACTCCGCTTATGGTGAAGGCGATGCATCGTACCTTTTTTACGTTGATACCACTCAGGTAAGCGGTTCGTTCATTTGCACCAACCCCAAATAGGATCTGTCCCCATTTGGTTTTATTCAGGATGGTTGCAACGATGAACGTGACGAGGATGAGGACAAAAAGAATGTTGGGAAATTTCCCGGTAAATTTGGCCGCGATGGTTACCAGAAAGGGAGAAGGTCTTCCGGTAATAGCTTTCCCGGCAACATAGGCGTTGACAATCCCCTGCAGAATATCGGCCATGGCCAGAGTAACCACAAGTGGTGGGAGTTTGAGGTAGGCGGTGAGTACTCCATTGGCCAGGCCAACCAGAACACCCAAAGCCAGAGCAATGAGCACGGCAAGCCAGAGGCGTTCATTTCCTCCATCCATGATGCTGGCGGTGAGCACCGCCGTGATGGTTGCCATATATCCTACTGAGAGGTCCAGGCCGCTTCCACCGGCGGCGATGACGATCATCTGACACAGAGCAAAAAGGGCGGTGAAAGAAGCGAGTTTTATGGTCATGAAGACCTGCTCCATGCTGAGAAAGTTGGGTAGCGTAACAGCGCCAAAAACGAAAAGGAGCACAATCAGGAGAAAGACGGTAAGAATCTTCTTGTATTTTTCATAAACTTTGGATCCCAAGAATTTTGGCCTGCTCATAACGGTATTCATGGCTTATTCTCCTCTATCGTTGTTCTTTGCTAAACATGACGTAAGCAGGTCCAGCAATGGCCACGATGATGATAATTCCCGATACCAGGGTCTGATACGCATTGGGAATATTGGCAAAGAAGATAATCTTATTGACGAAACTGAGGATGAGCGCTCCGATCAGGGCGAAGTAAATACTTCCCCGTCCTCCGCTGAGGGAAATCCCGCCCACCACTACGGCAGCAATCGATTTGAGAGTCAAGGGTCCTCCCATTCTGGCATCTCCAGACTGGTTCTGGCCCACAAAGAACAAGGCTGCCAGAAAAATGAAGACTGCATTAATGATGCAGGCCAGCATCTGAGTTTTGGCTGTGTTAATACCGCTCACATAGGCACTCTCAATGTTGCTTCCCACCGCGTAGATGTACCGCCCTGTTCTGGTTTTGCTGATAATATACCACAGGACGCATCCGATGATGAGTAAAATGAGCGCCGGAGGAACAAAATTTCCCATAGCTTTCAGGAAGGCCGGAGCGTTTTCCACCGCGTCGATTTTATAGAAAGCTCTGAACCAGTCCACACTTTCTCCGCCGGGAGTGGGTCGGAGAAAAAGGGCTATACCGAGCCACATGTAGGAGGTGGCGAACGTCACAATGACCGGTGGTATCCGCAGGTATCCGATACCAATGCCATTCACCGCGCCAACCAGAATTGCCACGGCAAACGTGATAAGCAGCGCATAGACACCGGTTATGGGGTCGTTCTTTTTCATGACAGTGGTCAGAATACAGGTGAAAAGTGAGAGCGCTGCTCCAGAGGAAAGGTCGAGACCTCCAGAAACAATCACTACTGCCTGGCCCATGGCCAGAAGAATGAGTGGCGTGAAGGAATTGATGTTCCTTACCGTGGATTTAATGGCGAAAAAGTTTTCCTGCAAGGTTGCAGTGATAATGAACATAACTATAAAAATCAAGAAACTGGAGACTTCTGGTTTCAGAATGAGACCCTTGATGGTATGCAGGACATTTCCAGTTTTATTCACTCCGTTCATTGGTTTCACCTTCTTTTTACCGGACCCTCATGGAGGTTGCGGTGATCATGTCATCGTTAATGTCTTCTCCAGTAAGTGTGGTTACAATCCGTCCCTCGTACATGATAAGAAGCCGGTCGGTGTACTCGATCAGTTCCTCATTATCACTGGCATATAGAATGACACCGATTTTCTTTTCCCTGGCCAGTTTTACAATATATTCGTAGAGGTCTCTTTTTGCTCCGACGTCGACTCCCTTGGCTGGATCTGCCAAAAGCAGGACATTAATATCGAAAGAAAGCCATTTTCCGACTACTACTTTTTGCTGGTTACCACCGGAGAGTGTGCTCACCGGCACGTCGATGCCAGGAGTTTTTATCGAAAGAATTTCCACGATCTTTTCGCATTCCTGGCAGTATTTTGTTTCCGGGATAAAAAGGGGATGACGACGAAGTCCCAGTTTGGGGAAAATCATATTACTGTATATGGAATGTTCTAAGGATAAACCCTCACGTTGCCTGTCACCTGGGACAAGGAGAATCCCGTTGGAGATGGCATCAATAGGACGTTTGAGCCGTATTTTTCGTCCGTTCAGGGTTACTTCACAGTGAACCCCAGGGTAACTTCCCGAAAGAGCGTACAGAAGTTCCTGCTGACCCTGTCCGGCCAGGCCTCCAATGCCCAGGATTTCTCCTTTTTTCAACTCAAAAGACAGATTTTTCAGCACTTTGTCTTTTCCAGTAATATTGACCGTAAGGAGCGTTTCTTCAGATACTTGCTGGTGATTGACCTTGACGGTGTTTTTCCGAGTTTCCCCGGTGATGTAGCTGACGATTTTTTCCGGATCTTTTTCTTCTTTTTCAAAATCAATGGTTGCCACATCTTCGCCGTTGCGGAAGATCGTTACATCATCGCAGATCTCCATCACTTCCCACAGCCGGTGTGAGGTGAAAATCATGGCCACTCCTTGCTGGGCAAGAGTCCTCATATAATTAAAGAGATTTTTGACCTGAGTTTGCTCAAGCGCTGCAGTCGGTTCATCCAGTATCAGGAGTTTTGGACTTTCAGAGATGGCCTTGGCAATTTCTACGATCTGCATTTCCCCAGGACTCAGTTCATACACCTTACGGTTGATGTCCAACTCAGGAAGGAGCTGGCTCAGGATTTTTCTGGACAATTCTTTGGCACTCTGGTTATCCAGAAATAAACCTTTATTTTTTTCCACTCCCAGAACAATATTCTGCCACACGGTGAGATCCGGTACGAGACT
>JABUEZ010000103.1 GCA_013314795.1 Candidatus Profundicultor aquiphilus
CTCGGTATCGAGCTCCATCAAAGGCTGGCCCTTGGTAACCACATCCCCTTCTTTGACCAGAATCCTTTTAATCTCTCCTCCACTTGCCGCCACCGCTTCCACCAGCTTCACATCCACCCGGTCGAGTGGCTCCAGAGTGCCCAGCTCCGAAACGCTTTCGGTGATGTCCCCCCGCGTTACCTTCACGCTCGGCAAAACCTGTGGCGCACCCTTCGACTGCGACGCCCCCGACTGCGACCGGTTACCCGGCATCCCGCACCCGCTCAAAAGAAGAATAATTGCCACGATACTGAAAAAAACCGGTACAACCCTTTTCACTCTACAACCTCCTTTGGCTCCACCGCCAACAGTTCCCCAATCTCGATTTCCTTCCCGGCCGATCTCTGCAGGTCCACCCAGGTAAGGATCAAATCATAGACATTGCCCTCATAATCACCCTCTGCCTGCATCATGGCTATCTCATTCCCCAGAAGGGTTTCCTCATCGATGGCCCCCATTTCGTACTGCTTCTTTCGCAGGACATACTTTTCCCTCTCCACCTCGATGGTGGTTCGGCGGATATCCAGGTCGCTTCTGGTTTTTTCAAACTGGTAATACTTCTCTTCCACCTCGGTTACAATCGAATCGGCCTGAGCCCGGTAACTCTCCTCTATCTGGGCTAGTTTCAGCTCATACTGCTTTTCCTTCTCTTTCCACACCCCCCCTGACGACAAAGTCCAGTTAATGACAATTCCTACCCCAAAGCTTTCCCCTCCACTGCTACTGGTTAAAAGCGAACTCCCGGTCCCGGCCAGGCTTCGGGCCACTTCCCAGTCCAGGTTTTTCTTGAAGGGATCTACCGATAAAGACAACGACCACTCCTCGGCCTCATACTCCCCTACCAGTTTCACCGAGGGCTTTTTCTCCTCCCTCAGGCTCTCCCGGTCCACTTCCACCGCCTCTTTTTGCCCTTTGAGGTCCGCCATCTCGGCCCGGTTCTCGATCGATAGCGCCTTCAACTCCTCCAGGGATACAGCCGGGAAATTCACCTCCGGCAGGGGTTCCACCGCAAACTCCGTTTCGGGTGATCTCCCCAGAATCCCGTTCAATTTCTTTTTCAGAACCAAGAGGTTCTCCCGCAAGTTGGAAAGACTCAATTCCCCGTCCCGCAGGTTTTTCTCGGCCTCCCTCACCGCAAACGCCGCCGCGTTCCCTTCCTCAAACTGCGCCTTCACCTTCTCATATTTTTTCCGCAACAGCTCCAGATTTTTCTCCGCCAGCCGCATCGATTGCTCCCCCTTGAGGATATTCAGGTACACCGAGACCACACTCTGCTTTACCGCTTCCCGGGCTTCCCGTAACGCCCGCTCGGCACTCTCTACACTCAACCGGGCCTTCTTCTCCTCTGCCGAATCTCCCCAGGAATAGGAATCCTTCATGGTGAAGGAAAACCCTGAAGCAAACTCCTTCGTCAGGGCAATACTCTGGCTAACCCCGATTTCCGGCGAAAGGGTGTCATTTGCCGCCAGCCTCAAGGTGGAACGAGCGATCTCCACCTCCGCTTCCGCCTTTTTCACCGTGGGACTCTCCCGAAGGGCAATTTCCAGGGCCTCCTCCAGGCTCAATCGCTCCTGTGCCCCCAGGAACGCTGAAAACCCCAGTACCAAAAACAGCACCGCAATCAAACCAGCCAGTACAACCTTCCTACCCATTTTCCTCTCCCTTCTTCCCCAGAATCCTTTCCAGGTACCCTTCCATCCGCCTCACATCCTCTAACAAAAACGACACCGTGTCTTTCTTTTTCCAGTCCACCTTCTCCAGGTGGTACATGAACCGGAACAGCATCTCCTGAAACCCCTGGTCCACACTGCGCTTGCCTCTGGCCCGCTCCACAAAGGCCCGGCCTTTCTCGCTCAGGGTGTATACCTTCTTCCTCCCGTCCTGTTTCTCTATTATCATCTCTTTCTCCTTGAGTTCCCGCAGACACGGATACAGCATCCCACTTGACACCGGAATTCCGATCTTCCGGCAGTACTTCATAAAGGCATACCCGCTGAGTTCCCCCTCCCGCAGCAGGTACTCAAAAACCATCACCCTGGTAATGGAAAACCGTTTCATACCTCACCATTATATCGAAAATAGATATATCGTTATAGATATATTACTCCGAAAATCTCCCCTGTCAAGGTTCTTCTTCAGGATATCTCTCCTTTTTGGCCATTTTTTAAAAAATCTGTGACAAATTTGTGAATTCCACCTCAAAAGCATTGACGTTCATCCTTTCCGGCTCCCCCGCCCCATCCCCAAACCCGGGTCCTTTCATCCCCAGGTTACCCATGTTCCAAATCATTCCTAAAGCCCAGGGATAAAGGATCGCGGCTCTCCCACATGCCCCGATATCCGACAAAATCCCATAAGTCCCCCGCCTTATCAACCCCTTCCCTTCAAAGTGACCCTGGCCATAGTACCAAACCCCTATGCCCCAATATTTTCAGAGAAAGCCATGCTGGGGGTGTTTTCCCAAGCCGTAAGGAATCCATACCCTTCGCAGTCAATGGATAGAGCAGGAAACCGCCTCAAAAATCGGTGACAAAGCGAGCATGGTTTTTCAACCGGATTTCTTTGGGGGATAGACCAAAGCAAAAGTTGAGAAATCTACTCCAGAAAATAAGCCCACCGACGGCAAAAAGCATTTGACTGGTCTAGCGTTCCCAACAAATTATGACCATCTCCCCCAGGTGCTGATTTCGCGAATGCGTTCTCCTACCCCTCAAGTAATGCCCGGAGATGTCACCCTCGCAAGGGAGTCAGGATACCTCTTGTTCCATCTCCCACAGAAGAATCGAAGAGGCAAGTTTCTCTCTCCAATTGGTTCGGTAAAAGCATTTCGAGCTTCAACCGCAGTCCCACTTTCCTGGTTTATTCCCTTTTCCTTTCTATGCCTCTAAAAAATCAGAAATCATGCATCAAACCAGTAACGGTATGTTTTGTCATTCCTACCCCCGGTACAAGATCCGGGAGTAGGAAAAAGAAAATTTACCATACCTTGGTTACCGGAATTTCCAGAACACTCAAGGAATGAGGAGGCAAAGTCAGAGCAAAAGAAGGCCCTTCGAGGGAGAGAGACGTTTCCCTTGCCCTCACGGAATCAGGGTTTTCAAAGTCGTTGAGCGCCAGGACATCCTGATGGGAGAGCGTAAAGAGCCGAGCTTCCCGTTCAACGGCAATATCCCGTAAATCCACGGCGAGCTCGAGTTTCTCATCTCGATAGAAATTGACCAGAGCCAAGGAAACGGTTTTTTTCTCGGGATCATAGGTTGCCGAAGCGTCAAAATATGGGACTCGATCGAGCTCAAAATGGAAGCGCCCGTCCACAAAACTCTTGGCCTTAATGGCATAGTAATCCGTAGTCATCTCCAGGCCAAGACGTACCCTCCCGGTGTGATTCACAAAAAGGTCGAATACATCGTAAAGAGGAGTGAGAACCATCTTCTGCGGAGTCGTTTTAATCATCCCCAAAGCGTTGACCATCTGGGCAAGGTTGGCCATACCCACCACATCGCTCATGCGATGGAGAATACAGAATATTCCGGCGGCAAACAGGGCATCTTTCAAAGCGTAGGGTTCTTCAAGAAGCACGATCCTTTTTTCTTCACCCTCTTTTTCCGCACTCACCTGGTACCACACATTCCATTCATCGAAGGCAATCTTTACCTGAGGAAGGTTGACACTCCGAATGAGATGAGCAAGAAGCTGCAACCGCTCTTCGACGTAATACGCTGCCGCTACGGTTTCATAATAATCGGGAGAACCGTGGTACTGATGAATCGAGATATAGTCGATGAGCTTTCCGGCATGCTTGAGGACCGTTAAATCCCACTCGGGGTTATCAGCGCCCACTGCGATAACTTTAATAGAAGGATCGACGGCTTTCATGAACATAGCGTATTGGCGAAGCTTTTCGGCATATTCGCTGGCACTGCAATGTCCCACCTGCCAGGGACCGTAGACTTCGTTCCCGATGCCCCAATATTTGACCCGATATGGTTCGGGATGACCGTATTGCTTCCGCAGAAGGGCATACCGTGTGGGAGTATCCAGATTACAATACTCAAGCCAGTTCAGCGCCTCATCCAGAGTCGCCGTTCCCAGGCTCACCGTTAAATACGGCTCAGTACCCAGGGCTCGACAATACTCGATAAACTCGTCGGTACCAAAATGGTTACTCTCCAACCCTCCCCACACATAATTGATAAGCTGGGGGCGTTTCTCCACCGGCCCAACCCCGTTTTCCCAGTGATAGGCAGAGGCGAAGTTTCCCCCGGGCCAGCGCAAGACAGGACACTTAATTTTCTTTACCGCTTCCAAGACATCTCGGCGGAACCCTCGCGCATCTGCCAGAGGAGAACCGGGATCAAAAATCCCTCCATAAACACAGCGACCCAAGTGTTCAATAAAATGACCGTAAATGAGAGAGTGAATCTCACCCGTTTTGACACCCCATACTTTGCAGTATGCGTCCATTCCCTTACCCTCCTTCCGCGAGTTTCGAAACCTCTATACCTTCCAAAGAATGCTCCAATCTTCCTGCGAAAGGCAAACCAAGCGATTCACAGCCTTGCATTCTTTGGAATACCGCTCACCAAAGCACAATAAAACCCCTCCCCCAGAAAAAGCCAAGAGAACCGTGATCGTCTATTTTTCAATACTCCTTAACGACACAACCAGCACGCTACCCAGCACTTCCCAGAAAGAGTCTCGACCTCAAGGAGACCAGGCCTCGCTTCGGCACACACGCTTTCACGATAGGGGCACCGGGGCTGGAAACGACAACCCTGGGGCGGATCGATGAGGCTAACGGGATTACCCGGAATAGGCCGTTTTTCAGCTCTGTCCCCAATGGTCGGTACCGTGGAAAGCAAAAATTGCGTATACGGGTGACGGGGATGAGAAAAAATCACCTCCGTAGGACCGTACTCCACGATACATCCGCCATACATAATGGCCATGACATCGGCCAGGTCGGGCACCAGGGAAATATCGTGAGTGATGAAGATAAACGTGCTTTTGGCATCCACCTGAATGCTTTTTAAGAGTCGTAAAATATCCCGCTGAGTCACCACATCGAGGGCAGAAGTCGGTTCATCGGCGATGATCACACTCGGATGCAAAAACGTTGCTAAGGCAATAACAACCCTCTGCCTCATTCCCCCTGAAAGCTCAAAAGGGTACATGCGCAAAACATAAGGCGGCAATTTCACCATTTTCAAGTGATTCTTCACTTTCTCCTCTTGAAACGGCATGCCGTGAGATCGAGTAAGGTCAAGAAATATGTCCTTGAGTTTTCGCACCGGATTCAGGGCACTGAGAGAACCCTGGGGAACATAGGCAATCTTTTCCCACCAGACATCCTTTAAGGAATTGTTCGTGGGAGAAACCTCATACTCTTCTTCTCCAAAGGAATAACAGACCCTCCCCTCAACGATCGACAGGTTCGAATTTACAAACCCATATAAAACCTTTGCCAAGGTCGTTTTGCCACAACCAGATTCTCCCACAATGGCCAAGAATTTACTTCCCTCGATCTCGAATGAAACGTCTTCAACTGCTCGAACCTCCTTCATGACCCCTTGCTGCTCGGTAAGATAGTAGGCCTTGAGGTTGTTAACCTCTACACGAACCGTGGTGTGTTGGTTGATCGAGGCTTTGTTCATCTGGTTAACACCCTTTCTCGCGGATTAATGAAGTCGGTTATGCTCACAAAAAGAAGGTAGAGCGAGGTAAAAAGGAGAATGATAAAAATCACCGGGACGAGAAGCCACCACCATATCCCCATTACCATGGCTTGCTGCTGAATAGCCCAGTAGGTTACCGTCCCCATGGTAGGAATATCAAGAGGAGTAAGGCCGAGTACCGACAGGGTAATCTCGAAACCAAGAGACCAAAGCATGTTATTGATGGTCGTAGCAAAAACGATGGGAAGGATATGCAACAAATATTCACGGAATACCAAACCCCAGGTGCTCTCTCCGGAAAATATCGCCGTGACCGTAAATTTTCGCTCGCGAAGGCTAAGCACTTGAGTTCTTATCAATCGGGCATCCCAAGGCCAGCCGAACAACGCTAACACGGTGGCAAGGGTGGTGAGGTTCATCTCCCGGGTTAAAAGTCTGAGAAATATCAATATGGGAAAAATGGGAAGAACGATAAAAGAATCACAGAGAAAAATCAGGATCTGATCCGTTACCCCTCCTTTGTATCCCGCAATGACGCCGACAATCATCGCGATCACACGAGAAAGCAGCGCGACTTGCAAACCGAAAATGAGCGAATTTTTCAAAGCAAAGGTCATCAACCAAAAAAGATCCTGCCCCCTCCCATTCGTGCCAAAGGGATGACTCAATGAAGGTGGACGGTTAATGGGCGCATAATACGATGAACGGGCATCATAAGGGGAAAAAAGGGCAATCACCGCAAAGACGACCAAAGGAATAAGGATAACAATAGAAACGCGAAACCGCACATCCCGTTTGAATAACCTGCCGGTTGCCGTCAACATTACCATTGACATGCGCGACTCACTCCCCGTTACGTTTTAACTCACTCCGCCCGTATATTGAATTCTGGGATCAACAAACGGTAACAGCAGATCAATCAGTAACGTTGCAAAGGCCACAGCGACAATCGAACACAGTGTAATTCCCATGATCAGGTTATAATCCGACTGCATGATCGCGGTAAAGGCCAAAGTCCCCAAACCCGGATAATTAAAAACAATCTCGGTGATAATGGTGCCACTGAAAACCGTCCCAAGCTGGAGGGCAAGACCTGTAAGTTGAGCGGGCATCGCTGTTTTCATCACATAGTTTTTGAGAATCGTGGATTCCTTAATCCTCATCTGATGGGCAAAAATGACAAAATCCTCATGGATAGCCCCTGAAGCGAGGTTTCTCATGTTGAGAAACCAGGCACCCATGCCGATGATAATCAGCGAAAGGGCCGGCAAAAAACCGTGCTTTATAACACTCTTCACAAAAGTCCCACTCAAAGAAGGGGCAACTCCCACCTGAAAGGCTCCTCCGGCAGGAAACCAGCGCAGAATATACGCAAAGATAACAAGAAGGGTCAGAGCAAAAATGTAATAGGGAATTGGACGCACCGCATTGGAAAACATTTCAAAGATTCTCACCCATAAACGGTTTCTCCGGTAACTCGCTATCCCCCCAAGGAGTGTTCCGATAATCCAGGATACCACTGCAGTTAAGGCCAAGAGACCCACCGTCCAAGGAAGTGACCTCAAAATCAGAGAAACGACCGGTGTGGGAAAAGACGCAAAAGAAGGACCCAGAT